>NZ_JBVJCD010000050.1:0-43685 GCF_055588985.1 Streptomyces sp. NPDC041970 | reverse complement strand
GGAAGCTAAGCCTTTCAGCGCCGATGGTACTGCAGGGGGGACCCTGTGGGAGAGTAGGACGCCGCCGAACAATTTTTCCGGGAAAGCCCCGTGCCTTGTGGCACGGGGCTTTTCTGCGTTCACGACGCTCCGGCGCGGGCAGAACCCACCGGAAGGTCCATGCCGATGCGCTGCGGCCCGACCGGTCCCGAGCAGAGCGTAAGAGCCCTGGCGGGTCGCGGGACCGTGCCGGCGGCCTGCCGTGCAGACGGGAATGGCTCTTCGTCCGGCAGGGCCGTCCGCGATTATGAGCATCCCCGCATCCCGTGTATGGTTTACCTCGTTGCCACAGCGCAGCAAGGCCCCAATAGCTCAGTCGGTAGAGCGTCTCCATGGTAAGGAGAAGGTCTGCGGTTCGATTCCGCATTGGGGCTCAGAGAGAAGCGAAAGGCCCCCGCCACATGGCAGGGGCCTTTCGCGTTGAGGCGGAGAACGCCGCCGTCAGAGCGGGCTCGGCTCCGGCACACGCATGGCGAGGATCGCCATGTCGTCCGAGGCGGGCTCGGCGGCGAACCGCTCCACGGCCCGCAGGATGCGCGCGGCGACCGCCCCGGCCGTCAGGCCCGTACAGGTGGCCAGGACGTCCGCGAGGCCGTCGTCGCCCAGCATCCGGGCCCCCTCGCGCCGCTCGGTGACGCCGTCCGTGACGCAGAGCAGCACGTCGCCCGGATCGAGGGTGACCTCCTGCTCGTACAGTTCCAGGTCGTCGAGGACGCCCAGCAGGGGCTGCGGCTCGGCGGCCGCCTGGACCGTGCCGTCCTGACGCAGGCGCAGCGGCAGCGGGTGGCCGGCGCAGACGACCTTCAGCAGGGCGCTGCCGTCCTCCTGGGGCCATAGCTCGCCGTACAGCAGGGTGAGGAAGCGGCTGCGGGCGCCCTCGTCGAGGATCGCCGCGTTGAGGCGCTCCAGGACCGCGGGACCGCCCAGGCCCTCGCGGGCCAGCAGCCGCAGGGCGTGCCGGGCCAGACCCGTGACGGCGGCGGCCTCGGGGCCCGTGCCGCACACGTCGCCGATGGCGAAGCCGTACGCGCCGTCGTGGATCGGGAAGACGTCGTAGAAGTCGCCGCCGACCTCGTTGCCCTCGCCCGCCGCGCGGTAGATGACCTCGATCTCGACGTTCGGCACGTCCGGCAGGCCCGGAGGCAGCAGGCTGCGCTGGAGGGACTGGCTGATCGCCATGCGCTCCGAGTACAGGCGGGCGTTGTCCAGGGCCAGAGCGGCCCGCCGGGACAGGTCCTCGGCCAGTTCCAGGATCTCCTGGCGGAAGTGGTCGTCCGACGGCTTCCCGAGCGTCAACATGCCGATCACCCGGTTGCGGGCGACCAGCGGCAGGACCACCGTCTCGCCGCCGACGGCCTGGGCCGTGGCGAGCGTCGTGCGGGTGGCCGTGCTCATGCTCAGCGGCGCGTCCCGGTCCAGGCTGCGGGTCGAGGTGCGCAGCGCCGCGCGGTGGCCCGCCTCCGCGGGGGCGGCCCACACGCGGGCGCCCGGCGTCGGCACCGGGTCCGGCGGGGAGATCGTCGACAGCAGGGCCTTGAGCCCGTCGATGAGGTCCTCGTCCTCGTGGAGCACGTACGAGAGGTACGGCTCGGAGGACTGGTCCGCGATCGTGTAGACGGCGCACCACGTGGCCAGGGTCGGCACGGTCATCTGGGCCATCAGCGCCAGGGTCTGGTCCCGGTCCAGCGTGCCGGCCAGCAGGTCGGACGCCTCGACGAGGAACGACAGGGAACCCCGGCGCAACCGCTCCAGTTCGCCCAGGCGGGCCGACTCCACCGCCAGGGCGATCCGGTCCGCGGCGAACTGCAGGCGCAGGGCCTCCTCGTTGGTGTAGCGGCCGGCCGCCTCCGCCGCGACCCCCAGGGAGCCGGTGAGACGGCCCTCGACCTTCAGCGGGACCGTGACGACCGAGCGCATCCCGGTGTCGGTCAGCAAGGGGACCGCGCCGCGGACGGCGGTCAAATCCTCGTGGACCGCCGGCATCCGGGCGGAGCCGTAACGGCCCGTCCCGGCCTCCACCGGCACGCGGGCGAAGCGCTGGCGGGCCGAGGGCAGGCCCGTCGTGGCGCGGACCTCCAACTCCGTCTCGTCGTCCGTGGCGAGCAGGAGGAACGCCGCGTCGGCGTCCAGCATGTCGCGCGCCCGCTCGACCGTCCGCTGGAGGAGGCCGTCCAGGTCGTCGGGCGCGGGGGAGCCGATGAAGACCTCGAACGGGTCCGCGGCGCGGTTCTCCGACGCGTCGGACACCGGCGCGCGGACAGGCGACTGGAGCACGGCCCGCTCGTCGTCGCGGACGAGGAGGCAGACCGTGGAGGGCTCGCCGTCGGTGTCGCGGACGCGCAGGTGCGAGGCGTAGACGGGGATGACCCGGCCGTCGGCGCCGCGGATGCCGTAACTGCCCTCCCAGCGGGAGAGCTGGAGGGCGTCGGCGATGCCGGTGTTGGTGCCGGGCGTGTGCGGCCAGGCGACGAAGTCGGTGAGCTGCTTGCCGGTGACCTGCTCCGCGGCGTGCCCGAAGAGGAACGAGGCGTCGTCGTTCCACCCGGCGATCGCGCCGGCGCTGTCGATCTGGACGACGGCGACCCGGACCCGCTGGTCGGCGACGGGCAGCAGCGCCGTGGGCAGGACCGGTCCCGCGGAGCGGATGCCCACCGGGCGCTCGGGCAGGTCGAGCTGGAACCAGACGTGTTTGCGCGTCGGGGAGTACTCGACGCCCCAGCGGGTGGCGAGCGCGGCGCAGAGCAGCAGGCCGCGGCCGTTCTCACTGTCGAGGTTGCCCACGTCGAGGCCGTTGGTCCGCAGCGGGACCTCGCGTTCGGGGTAGTGGTCGGCGACCTCGATGCGGACGCCGGCGTCGGAGCGCAGGCACAGCACGTCGGCCGCCGTCCCCGCGTGCACCACGGCGTTGGTCACGAGCTCGCTGGTGAGCACGACCGCGTCGTCGACGACATCGTTGTAGCCCCACCCCTGGAGGGTGTCCCGTACGAACGCGCGGGCGGTCGCGACGGAGCGTCCGACCGGTTCGAAGGTGGCGGCCGCTCGCGCGGTGATCACAGCACTCCCCATATGGTGTCTCGTCGCTTCCCCGAGTCCTGTGCCCGTTTCTCGCCGCTTCGATTCGCTAGCCAGGCTAGACGTTCGTCCAGTGTGCCTGGTGCGCGAGGGCCGAGATCGGGACAGGCCGGGCCGGTGGTTGTGCGCGGGCGCACAAGTATGGGCTTCTCGTGGCGGGGACGGGGAGCGAGCGGGGGAGGTTGCTCGCGGGCCCGCCCCGGCCTGGTACGTTGCAATGATTTGACGCTCGCCCGACCACCCCTCGACAGGGTGCCGCGGCGGCGGTGAGCCAAAGTGGAACTGGGCAAGCTTCCGGATAGGCCCGAGCGAAACGGTCAACCCCTGCGGGAGGGACACGGTGGAGTCTGACGTGGCGGCGCGGGGCTCGAAGGCGCGTACTGAAGGCGGACAGCCCGTGAAAAAGCAGCGCAATGGCACCGTCGAAGTGGACGCGGCAGCTCTGAACAGACTGCTCGTGGGCCTCGTGGCGATGCGCGACGGCAACTTCCGTCGCCGGCTCACCGTCTCCGGCGACGGGGTGATGGCGGAGATCGCCGCGGTCTTCAACGAGGTCGCCGACCGCAACCTCCACCTGACCGGTGAGCTGGCCCGCGTGCGGCGCGTGGTCGGGCGTGAGGGCAAGCTGACCGAGCGGCTGGAGACGGGGGCCTGCGAAGGCTCCTGGGCGGCCGCGATCGACGCCTCCAACCAGCTCGTCGACGATCTGGCGCGCCCGGTGTCCGAGGTGGGCCGCGTCCTGTCGGCGGTCGCCGAGGGCGACCTGGAGCAGCGGATGGAGCTGCGGTCGCACACGGCGGACGAGACGGCCCGGCCGCTGCGCGGGGAGTTCCTGAAGGTCGCCCGTACGGTCAACAACCTGGTCGACCAGTTGTCGGCCTTCACCGAGCAGGTGACCCGTGTGGCCGTCGAGGTGGGCACCGAGGGCAAGCTCGGCGGGCAGGCCCAGGTGCGGGGGATGTCCGGCTCGTGGAAGGACCTCACGGACTCCGTCAACACCATGGCGTACCGGCTGACCGCCCAGGTGAGGGACATCGCGCTGGTGACGACGGCGGTCGCCAAGGGTGACCTGTCGCGGAAGGTCACCGTGCACGTGGCCGGTGAGATGCTCCAGTTGAAGAACACCGTCAACACGATGGTGGACCAGCTCTCGTCGTTCTCCTCCGAGGTGACGCGCGTCGCCCGTGAGGTGGGCACGGAGGGCGAGCTGGGCGGGCAGGCGACGGTGCCGGGCGTGGCCGGGGTGTGGAAGGACCTCACCGACTCCGTCAACACGATGGCCGGCAACCTGACCTCCCAGGTGCGCGGCATCGCGGAGGTGACGACGGCGGTCGCCAACGGCGACCTGTCGCAGAAGGTCACGGTGAGCGCGCGCGGCGAGGTCGCGCAGCTCGCCGAGACGATCAACCAGATGACCGAGACGCTGCGCACCTTCGCCGACGAGGTGACGCGGGTGGCGAGCGAGGTGGGCGGCGAGGGGCTGCTCGGCGGGCAGGCCCAGGTGCCCGGCGCCGCGGGGACGTGGAAGGACCTCACCGATTCGGTGAACACGGTCTTCCGGAACCTGACGACGCAGGTGCGCGACATCGCGCAGGTGACCACGGCCGTGGCGAGCGGCGACATGTCGCAGAAGGTGACGGTCGACGTCGCCGGGGAGATGCTCGAGCTGAAGAACACCGTCAACACGATGGTCGACCAGCTCCAGTCCTTCGGCTCCGAGGTGACCCGCGTGGCGCGGGAGGTCGGCGTCGAGGGCCGGCTGGGCGGCCAGGCGGAGGTGCCGGGCGCGGCGGGGACCTGGAAGGACCTCACGGACTCGGTGAACACCGCGTTCCGCAACCTGACCGGCCAGGTCCGCGACATCGCGCAGGTCACCACGGCGGTCGCCAACGGCGACCTGTCGCAGAAGGTCACGGTGGACGTGGCCGGGGAGATGCTGGAGCTGAAGAACACCGTCAACACGATGGTGGCGCAACTGTCCAACTTCGCCGACCAGGTCACGCGGATGGCGCGGGACGTGGGCACCGAGGGCCGCCTCGGCGGTCAGGCGCGTGTGGACGGCGTCTCGGGCACCTGGAAGGAGCTGACGGACTCCGTCAACTTCATGGCGGGCAACCTCACCTCCCAGGTGCGGCAGATCGCGCAGGTGACGACGGCGGTGGCCCGCGGCGACCTGTCGCAGAAGATCGACGTGGACGCCCGCGGCGAGATCCTGGAGCTCAAGAACACGATCAACACGATGGTCGACCAGCTCTCGGCCTTCGCCGACCAGGTGACGCGGGTCGCCCGCGAGGTGGGCACGGACGGCCGTCTCGGCGGCCAGGCGCAGGTGCCCGGCGTGGCCGGAGTGTGGCGCGATCTCACCGACTCGGTGAACGGGATGGCGGGGAACCTCACCGCGCAGGTCCGCAACATCGCGCAGGTCGCCACGGCGGTCGCGCGCGGCGACCTGTCGCAGAAGATCGACGTGGACGCCCGCGGCGAGATCCTGGAGCTGAAGAACACCCTCAACACGATGGTGGACCAGCTCTCCAACTTCGCCGAGCAGGTGACGCGGGTCGCCCGCGAGGTGGGGACGGAGGGGATGCTCGGCGGGCAGGCCGAGGTGCAGGGCGTCTCCGGCACGTGGAAGGACCTCACCCAGTCCGTCAACGGCATGGCGAACAACCTGACCCTCCAGGTCCGCAACATCGCCGAGGTCACCACCGCGGTCGCCAAGGGCGACCTCTCCAAGAAGATCACCGTCGACGCCAAGGGCGAGATCCTCGAACTGGTCACGACCGTCAACACGATGGTCGACCAGTTGCTGAACTTCGCCGACGAGGTCACGCGGGTGGCCCGCGAGGTGGGCACCGAGGGCATCCTCGGCGGTCAGGCGCGGGTGCGCGGGGCGACCGGCATCTGGAAGGACCTCAGCGACAACGTCAACCTGATGGCCAACAACCTGACCAGCCAGGTCCGCAACATCTCACGGGTCTCCTCCGCGGTCGCCAACGGGGACCTGACGAAGAAGGTCACCGTCGAGGCGCGCGGCGAGGTCGCCGAGCTGGCCGACACCGTCAACACGATGGTGACGACGCTGTCCTCGTTCGCCGACGAGGTGACGCGGGTGGCCCGCGAGGTGGGCACCGAGGGCGAGTTGGGCGGCCAGGCCCGTGTGCCGGGGGTCTCCGGTACGTGGAAGGACCTGACCGAGTCGGTGAACTCCATGGCCTCCAACCTGACGGGCCAGGTGCGCCAGATCGCCACGGTCACCACGGCCATCGCCAAGGGCGACCTGACGAAGAAGATCGACATCGACGCCCGCGGCGAGATCCAGGAGCTGAAGAACACCATCAACACGATGGTCGACCAGTTGTCCTCGTTCGCCGAGGAGGTGACCCGAGTCGCCCGTGAGGTGGGCACCGAGGGCCAGTTGGGCGGCCAGGCGCGGGTGCGGGACGTCGACGGCACATGGCGCGACCTCACCGAGTCGGTCAACGAGATGGCCGGCAACCTGACCCGGCAGGTCCGCGCCATCGCGGCCGTGGCCACCGCGGTGACCCGCGGCGACCTGAACCTGAAGATCGACGTGGACGCCGCCGGCGAGATCCAGGTTCTCCAGGACAACATCAACACGATGATCGCGAACCTGCGCGACACCACGCTCGCCAACAAGGAGCAGGACTGGCTGAAGGGGAACCTGGCCCGGATCTCCGGTCTGATGCAGGGCCGCCGCGATCTGGACGACGTGGCGTCGCTGATCATGAGCGAGCTGACGCCGGTGGTCTCCGCGCAGCACGGCGCGTTCTTCCTGGCGATGGCCCCCGACTCCGACGAGGTGGGCCCGGACGGCGCCGAGGACAGCTCGTACGAGCTGCGGATGCGGGGGAGTTACGGCTACTCCGCCGGTTCGATGCCGACCTCGTTCCGGCCCGGCGAGACGCTCATCGGGACGGCGGCCGAGGAGAAGCGGACGATCCAGGTGGACAACGTGCCGCCGGGCTACCTGAAGATCTCCTCCGGTCTGGGGGAGGCGCCGCCCGCCCATGTGATCGTGCTGCCGGTGCTCTTCGAGGGCAAGGTCCTCGGCGTGATCGAACTGGCCTCGTTCCAGCCGTTCACGCACATCCAGCGGGACTTCCTCAACCAGCTCGCCGAGATGATCGCGACCAGCGTCAACACCATCAGCGTCAACACCAAGACCGAGAAGCTGCTTGAGCAGTCGCAGGAGTTGACCGAGCAACTGCGCGACCGGTCGCAGGAGTTGGAGAACAGGCAGAAGGCCCTCCAGGCGTCCAACGCCGAACTGGAGGAGAAGGCCGAGCTGCTGGCCCAGCAGAACCGCGACATCGAGGTGAAGAACACCGAGATCGAGGAGGCGCGGCAGGTGCTGGAGGAGCGCGCCGAACAGCTCGCGGTCTCGATGCGCTACAAGTCGGAGTTCCTGGCGAACATGTCGCACGAGTTGCGCACCCCGCTCAACTCGCTGCTGATCCTGGCGAAGCTGCTCGCGGACAACGCCGAGGGCAACCTGTCGCCGAAGCAGGTGGAGTTCGCCGAGACGATCCACGGGGCCGGTTCCGACCTGCTCCAGTTGATCAACGACATCCTCGACCTGTCGAAGGTCGAGGCGGGCAAGATGGACGTCAGCCCGACCAGGATCGCGCTGGTCCAGCTCGTCGACTACGTGGAGGCGACCTTCCGGCCGCTCACCGCGGAGAAGGGGCTCGACTTCTCCGTACGGGTGTCGCCGGAGCTTCCCGCGACGCTCCACACCGACGAGCAGCGGTTGCTCCAGGTGCTGCGCAACCTGCTGTCCAACGCGGTGAAGTTCACCGACAGCGGCGCGGTGGAGCTGGTGATCCGGCCGGCCGGCCCCGATGTGCCGAACGGCATCCGGGACCAACTGCTGGAGTCGGGGTCGCTGCGGGAGGCGGACGACGACCTGATCGCGTTCTCGGTCACCGACACCGGGATCGGGATCGCGTCCAGCAAGATGCTGGTGATCTTCGAGGCGTTCAAGCAGGCGGACGGCACGACGAGCCGCAAGTACGGGGGGACCGGCCTCGGGCTCTCCATCAGCCGGGAGATCGCGCGGCTGCTGGGCGGCGAGATCCACGCGGCGAGCGAGCCGGGGCGCGGCTCCACCTTCACCCTGTACCTGCCGCTGCACCGCGCCGAGCTGCCCCCGCAGAGCTTCCCGCAGGTCGGTTCCGGTTCCGCCGAACCGCTGGGCGGAACCGACGAGTACGGGCACGCGCAGCCGTCCGAGGACGGGGCGGCTCCGCTGGGGGACCCGGCCAACACCGCCGGGATCTTCCGGCGCCGTCGCAAGGCGCTGGAGGACGCGACCCGGCGGCCCGCGCTGCCGGCCGGCCGGCCCCCGGCCGAGAGCTCCCCGCCGCAGGAGGGCTGGGTGCAGGGCGCGGCGGAGCAGAGCCGGCCCGCGGAGGAGGCGGAACCCCGCCGGACGTTCCGTTTCCGCGGCGAGAAGGTCCTCATCGTCGACGACGACATCCGCAACGTGTTCGCGCTCACCAGCGTGCTGGAGCAGCGCGGGCTGGCGGTGCTGTACGCGGAGAACGGCCGCGAGGGCATCGAGGTGCTGGAGCAGCACGACGACGCGGCGATCGTGCTGATGGACATCATGATGCCGGAGATGGACGGTTACGCGACGACCACCGCGATCCGGCGGATGCCGCAGTTCGCCGGGCTGCCGATCGTCGCGCTCACGGCGAAGGCGATGAAGGGCGACCGGGAGAAGGCGATCGAGTGCGGGGCTTCCGACTATGTGACGAAGCCGGTCGATCCTGATCACCTGCTTTCCGTGATGGAGCGGTGGATGTACGGAGAGTGATTGACCAAGGGGCGGGTTGTCGCATGATGTTGACCGACTGCGCTCGAACGGGTGTGAAGGCCCTGTATCCGGGGAACCTTCTGGTCTCTCGCCGCGTTTTGGCTGTGTGCACGGTGACATCGCGGTGACAGGGTGTGGTGACGGGCGGGGTGCGGCTACCATGACCGGCACAAGGACGGACGGCGCAAGGGAGTCGTCCCCTGGGGCGGCACCCGGTGCATTTCCGGGGCGAGGAGGACGGGCCATGGTGCAGAAGGCCAAGATCCTCCTGGTCGATGACCGGCCGGAGAATCTGCTGGCGCTGGAGGCCATCCTCTCTGCGCTCGATCAGACACTGGTGCGGGCATCGTCAGGGGAGGAGGCGCTCAAAGCGCTGCTGACGGACGACTTCGCGGTCATTCTGCTGGACGTCCAGATGCCGGGCATGGACGGTTTCGAAACCGCCGCGCACATCAAGCGCCGCGAGCGGACCCGCGACATCCCCATCATCTTCCTCACCGCGATCAACCACGGTCCGCACCACACCTTCCGGGGTTACGCGGCGGGCGCGGTGGACTACATCTCCAAGCCGTTCGACCCGTGGGTGCTGCGGGCCAAGGTGTCCGTCTTCGTCGAGCTGTACATGAAGAACTGCAAGCTCCGCGAGCAGGCCGCGCTGCTGCGGCTCCAACTGGACGGCGACGGCCGGTCGGGCGGCGGGCACGAGCGGGAGCCGGCCGGTCTGCTGGCCGAACTGTCCGCGCGGCTCGCGGCGGTCGAGGAGCAGGCGGAGGCCCTCTCCAAGCAGCTCGACGACGAGTCCGCGGACGCCGCAGCCGTCGCCACGGCGGCCCACCTCGAACGCAAGCTGACCGGCCTGCGCCGCGCGCTCGACGCGCTGGAGCCAGGTACGGGCGGCAGCGCGGGCATGATGCCCGCTCAGAACTGACGCCGTATCCGCGACCGACTCGCACGCGTGGCGAGGGCGGTGCGGCACGGACGCCCCGTCCCCCGTACGGTCCGCGGCGATGAGGCCGCGTCAGTTCCCGGCCCCCGCCAGACGACACGGTCGGGTGAACCCGTAGGCGGACGTGTTCGCGGACGACGACAGCGGTAACCTCGGCACCATGGCCTCACGTACGTCCGGCAAGGGTTCCCAGCGCACGGCGGGCACCGCGAAGAGCGTCGGCCGTGCTCCGGGCCCGGCGAAGAAACCCGCGCCCGCCAAGAAGGCGGCGCCCGCCGGGAAAGGCGCGCCGAGGAAGTCGGCGGCGCCCGCGAAGAAGGCCCCCGTGCGCAAGGCGGCGGCCAGGAGGCCCGCCCCCAAGCCCGCGCCGTCGCCCACCGGAGGCGTCTACCGCCTGGTGCGGGCAGTCTGGCTCGGAACGGCCCACGGCGTCGGGGCGGTGTTCCGCTCGATAGGACGCGGTGCGAAGGGACTTGACCCGGCCCACCGCAAGGACGGCCTCGCGCTGCTCCTCCTCGGCCTGTCCCTGGTCGTCGCCGCGGGCACCTGGTCCCACCTCCAGGGGCCGGTCGGGGACCTGGTCGAGATGCTGGTCACCGGGGCCTTCGGCCGCCTCGACCTGCTCGCGCCGATACTGCTGGGCTCGATGGCCGTACGGCTGATCCTCTATCCCGAGCGGCCCGAGGCGAACGGCCGCATCGTCATCGGGCTGTCAGCGCTGGTCGTGGGCGTCCTCGGCCAGGTCCACATCGCCTGCGGCTCCCCGGACCGGGACACGGGCGCCGAGGCGATGCAGGACGCGGGCGGGCTGATCGGCTGGGCCGCCTCCAAGCCGCTGATCTTCATGATGGGCGAGGTGCTCGCCGTCCCCCTGCTGGTGCTGCTGACCGTCTTCGGGCTCCTCGTCGTCACCGCCACCCCGGTCAACGCCATCCCGCAGCGGCTGCGGCAGCTCGGCGTCCGGCTGGGGATCGTGGAGGCCGCGCCCGAGCCAGGCGCGGCGTACGACGACGAGCGCTACGACGAGCAGTGGCGCGAGGCGCTGCCCGACCGGACGCGCCGGGGCCCCGCGCGCCTCCGGGACGCCGAGCCGCCCTACGACCAGGACGAGGCCGAGGAGGAAGCGCTCACCCGGCGCAGGCGGCCCCGCCGCCCCTCGGCCCAGCCCGCGATGAACCGCCCCATGGACGCCGTGGACATCGCCGCCGCCGCGGCCGCGGCGCTCGACGGGGCCGTCCTCAACGGGATGCCGCCCTCCCCGGTCGTCGCCGACCTCACCCAGGGCGTCACCCCGGACCGCGAGCGCACCCCGACCCCGGTGCCCGGAGCCAGGGGAGGCGCCGGCGCCGTGCCGGCCGGGGCGCTCCCCGGCCGCGTACCGGACGGCGCCGAGCGCGCGGAGGACCGTTCCGCACCGGGCGGCGTCCCGTCCGGCACCGTGCCCGACCTGACCAAGCGCACTCCGGAGCGTTCCGGAGCGCTTCCCGCCCGAGCCGAGCAGCTCCAGTTGTCCGGCGACATCACGTACGCGCTGCCCTCCCTCGACCTGCTGGAGCGCGGCGGGCCGGGCAAGACGCGCAGCGCGGCCAACGACGCGGTCGTCAGGTCGCTGACCAACGTGTTCACCGAGTTCAAGGTCGACGCCGTCGTCACCGGCTTCACCCGCGGCCCGACGGTCACCCGCTACGAGATCGAGCTGGGCCCCGCGGTGAAGGTCGAGAAGATCACGGCCCTCGCCAAGAACATCGCGTACGCCGTGGCGAGCCCGGACGTGCGGATCATCTCGCCGATTCCGGGGAAGTCGGCCGTAGGCATCGAGATCCCCAACTCGGACCGCGAGATGGTCAACCTCGGCGACGTGCTGCGCCTCGCGGACGCGGCCGAGGACGACCACCCGATGCTCGTGGCGCTCGGCAAGAACGTCGAGGGCGGCTACGAGATGGCCAACCTCGCCAAGATGCCGCACGTCCTGGTCGCCGGCGCCACCGGCTCCGGCAAGTCCTCCTGCATCAACTGCCTGATCACCTCGATCATGGTGCGGGCCACCCCGGACGAGGTGCGGATGGTCCTCGTCGACCCCAAGCGCGTCGAACTGACCGCGTACGAGGGCATCCCGCACCTCATCACGCCCATCATCACCAACCCCAAGAAGGCCGCCGAAGCGCTCCAGTGGGTCGTCCGAGAGATGGACCTGCGCTACGACGACCTCGCGGCGTACGGCTACCGGCACATCGACGACTTCAACCACGCCGTGCGCAGCGGCAAGTGCAAGGCGCCCGAGGGCAGCGAGCGCGAACTGTCCCCGTACCCCTACCTGCTGGTGATCGTCGACGAGCTGGCCGACCTGATGATGGTCGCCCCCCGCGACGTCGAGGACTCGATCGTCCGCATCACCCAGCTCGCCCGCGCGGCCGGCATCCACCTGGTGCTCGCCACCCAGCGCCCCTCCGTCGACGTCGTGACCGGCCTGATCAAGGCCAACGTGCCCTCCCGGCTCGCCTTCGCCACCTCCTCCCTCGCCGACAGCCGGGTCATCCTCGACCAGCCCGGCGCCGAGAAGCTCATCGGCAAGGGCGACGGGCTGTTCCTGCCGATGGGGGCCAACAAGCCCACCCGTATGCAGGGCGCCTTCGTCACCGAGGACGAGGTCGCCGCCGTCGTCCAGCACTGCAAGGACCAGATGGCGCCCGTCTTCCGCGACGACGTCGTGGTGGGCACGAAGCAGAAGAAGGAGATCGACGAGGACATCGGGGACGACCTGGACCTGCTGTGCCAGGCCGCCGAGCTGGTGGTCTCCACCCAGTTCGGCTCGACCTCGATGCTCCAGCGCAAGCTCCGGGTCGGCTTCGCGAAGGCGGGCCGGCTGATGGACCTCATGGAGTCCCGCAATATCGTCGGGCCCAGCGAGGGGTCCAAGGCGCGCGACGTGCTCGTCAAACCGGACGAACTCGACGGCGTGTTGGCGATCATCCGCGGCGAGTCCGCTCCGTGAACGCGGACCGCCCGGTAAAGGTTTCGTGGGCAACCGTTTCGCGCGGTCGCACGTCAAGTTGAAGGGAGCGGCGGAACCGCGCCTCCCCGCCCGGTCCCGTCCGCCTCCCCGCCCGCACCCCACCCCGTTCGGCCCACTACACGTCGCCCGGTCCTCCATCGGGGCCGCGCTCCGCCCCGGCTCCCCGCCCGGAGCCGGCGACGGGGCCGTCCGGGGGACCCGATGGCGTACAAAGTCGTCCCTCCCGGTTGCCCCACCCTTTCGCACCCCCCCTAGACTGAACATCCAGCAGGTGGCTCACGCTCGAAAGGCGCCCACGTGTCCATCGGCAACTCCCCCGAAGACGACCGGCCTTCGATCGGTCACGCCCTTCAGCAGGCTCGTATCGCCGCAGGTCTGACGGTCGAGGAAGTCAGCGGCTCCACTCGGGTGCGCGTCCCCATCGTGCACGCGATCGAGCAGGACGACTTCTCCCGCTGCGGCGGCGACGTCTACGCCCGCGGCCACATCCGCGCGTTCGCGCGCGCCGTCGGCCTCGATCCGGAGCCGCTGGTCGAGGAGTACGACGCCGACCACGGCGGCCGTCCCGCCCCGACCCCCGCGGCCCCCCTGTTCGAGGCGGAGCGCATCCGCTCCGAACCCCGGCGGCCCAACTGGACCGCGGCCATGGCGGCGGCGATCGTCGTCGTGGTCGGGTTCGTCGGCTTCACGCTCCTCAGCGGCGAGGACGAACCCTCGGACACCGTCCAGGTCGCGGAGGGCTCGCAGTCCCACGAGTCCGTGGCCAAGCCCGCCGCGACCAAGTCCGCCCTCCCCACGCCCGCGCCCTCCGAGAGCGCGATCGCCGCCGCGCCTCTGGACAAGGTGACGGTCAAGCTCAGCGCGGCGCAGGGCAAGAGCTGGATCTCCGCCAAGGACCACAACGGGCGGCTGCTCTTCGACGGGCTGCTCCTCCAGGGCGAGTCCAAGACCTTCCAGGACGAGGAACGCATCGACCTCGTCCTCGGCGACGCCGGGGCGATCGAGCTCTTCGTCAACGGCAAGCAGGTCCAGGACCGCTTCGACTCCGGTCAGGTCGAGCGCCTCTCGTACACCAAGGGCGACCCGGAGGCCGGCTGATCCGGCGGCCTCCGACCCCGAAGGGCGCCCGGCCCCGGCCGGGCGCCCTTCGGCGTTGCCCGCCCGGACCGCCGTCACTCCCGGTGACCGGGTGACCGGGCGGCCAACCCTGCACGGTGAGGGCGCCGCCGGGACGAAGTAGTCTTGAGTCCATGCCCGAACGCCGTACCGTCGCCCTTGTCACTCTTGGCTGCGCCCGTAACGAGGTGGACTCGGAGGAGCTGGCAGGCCGCTTGGCAGCGGACGGCTGGGACCTCGTCGAGGATGCCTCCGACGCGGACGTCGCAGTCGTCAACACCTGTGGGTTCGTCGAAGCCGCCAAGAAGGACTCCGTCGACGCCCTGCTCGAAGCCAACGATCTCAAGGACCACGGCCGCACCCAGGCCGTCGTCGCCGTCGGCTGCATGGCCGAGCGCTACGGCAAGGACCTCGCCGAGGCCCTGCCGGAGGCGGACGGCGTCCTCGGGTTCGACGACTACGCCGACATCTCCGACCGGCTCCAGACCATCCTCAACGGCGGCATCCACGCCTCGCACACCCCGCGCGACCGGCGCAAGCTGCTCCCGATCAGCCCGGCCGAACGGCAGGACGCCGCCGTGGCCCTGCCCGGCCACGCCCAGGAGAGCGAGCCGGCGCCGGCCCCCGCGGACCTCCCGGAAGGCGTCGCCCCGGTCTCCGGACCGCGCGCGCCCCTGCGCCGCCGGCTCGGCACCAGCCCCGTCGCCTCGGTGAAGCTCGCCTCCGGCTGCGACCGCCGCTGCTCCTTCTGCGCCATCCCCTCCTTCCGCGGCTCGTTCATCTCGCGCCGCCCCTCGGACGTGCTCCAGGAGACCCGCTGGCTGGCCGAGCAGGGCGTCAAGGAGGTCATGCTCGTCTCCGAGAACAACACCTCGTACGGCAAGGACCTCGGCGACATCCGCCTCCTGGAGACCCTGCTGCCCGAGCTGGCCGAGGTCGACGGCATCGAGCGCGTCCGCGTCAGCTACCTCCAGCCCGCCGAGATGCGTCCGGGCCTCATCGACGTCCTGACCTCGACGCCCAAGGTCGCCCCGTACTTCGACCTCTCCTTCCAGCACTCCGCCCCCGGCGTGCTGCGCGCGATGCGCCGCTTCGGCGACACCGACCGCTTCCTTGATCTGCTGGAGACGATCCGGAGCAAGGCCCCGCAGGCGGGCGCCCGCTCCAACTTCATCGTCGGCTTCCCCGGTGAGACCGAGGCCGACCTCGCGGAGCTGGAACGCTTCCTCACCGGCGCGCGCCTCGACGCGATCGGCGTCTTCGGATACTCGGACGAGGAGGGCACCGAAGCGGTCGGCTACGCGGACAAGCTCGACGCCGACGTCATCGCGGAGCGGCTCGCCCACATCTCCCAGCTCGCGGAGGAGCTGACCTCGCAGCGGGCCGAGGAGCGCGTCGGCGAGACCCTCCACGTGCTGGTGGAGTCCGTCGAGTCGGACGAGGACGGCGAGGTCGCGATCGGGCGCGCGGCGCACCAGGCCCCCGAAACCGATGGCCAGGTGGTCTTCACCACACGCGAGGGTCTGGTTCCGGGCCGTATGGTCGAGGCGAAGGCAGTGGGCACCGAGGGCGTCGACCTGGTGGCCGAACACCACGAGCTTGCGGAGGCAGCCAGATGACCGGAGTCCCGGCATCCGCGGCAGGCGGCTCCGGCGCGAAGCCGGTCCGCGGCGGCAAGCTGGGCACTGCGGCCGTCAGCCAGGCCGGCCTGTGGAACATCGCCAACATCCTGACCATGGCGCGGCTGCTGCTCGTGCCCGGCTTCGTGCTGCTGCTGTTCCACAACGGCGGGTACGACCCCGCCTGGCGCTCCGTCGCCTGGGCGGCCTTCGCCGTCGCGATGATCACCGATCTGTTCGACGGCCATCTGGCGCGGGCGTACAACCTCGTCACGGACTTCGGGAAGATCGCGGACCCGATCGCGGACAAGGCGATCATGGGCGCGGCGCTCGTCTCCCTGTCGATCCTGGGCGATCTGCCCTGGTGGATCACCGGTGTGATCCTCGCCCGCGAGCTGGGCATCACGCTCATGCGGTTCTGGGTGATCCGGCACGCGGTGATCCCGGCCAGCCGGGGCGGCAAGCTGAAGACGCTGGCGCAGGGGACGGCGGCCGGGATGTACGTCCTGGCGCTCACCGGACCGCTGGCGACCCTGCGCTTCTGGGTGATGATGGTCGCCGTCGTGCTGACCGTGGTCACCGGGCTCGACTACGTCCGCCAGGCGGTCGTCCTGCGCCGCAAGGGCATCGCCGCCGAGCGCGCCCTTGCCGCGAAGCGGGCGCGGGAGGCTGCGGACGCCCTTCGCGAAGCCGCCGGAGCGGGCGTCGGCGCCGCCGAGGGGCGCACGGTCCCCGCGGGGTCGACCCTGAGCGTGCGCGGCGCGGGCGAGACGGGCCGGGGGCCGGGGGCGGCCGAGGCGCGGGACGCCGCGGAGGCCGAGCGGTGACGCAGGCCGCCCGCGTGCTGCGGTTGCTCGCCGAGCGCGGGCAGACGGTGGCCGTCGCGGAGTCGCTGACGGGCGGCATGGTGGCCGCCGAGCTGACCTCCGTACCCGGCGCCTCGCAGTCCTTCACCGGGTCGGTGACGGCGTACGCCACCTCGCTGAAACACCGGGTGCTGGGGGTCGACGAGGCCCTGCTCGCCGAGCGCGGAGCCGTCGACCCCGAGGTCGCGCGGCAGATGGCCGCCGGAGTGCGCCGGGTCCTGGACGCGGACTGGGGGATCGCCACCACCGGCGTCGCCGGCCCGCGACCGCAGGACGGGCAGCCGGTGGGTACGGTCCACGTTGCCGTGACGGGACCGTACGGCGTCGAGAAAGTGACCTCTCTGCGGTTGAATGGGGAGAGGGCGGATATCCGTGAGGAGAGCGTGCGGAGCGTCCTCGAACTGCTTGCCGGCGAACTCCACGGGAATGCGCGGGCACAGGATACGGAACAGGCCGGGGGGATCTGATGTTTGCAGCCCTGAGTGAACACGACATCGCTCCCCGCACGGCCGCCGCGCAAGGCGGTACGGTAGGGCGTGAAGGATGCGGCTACGCGGTCCGAGGAGGGAGCCACCGATGATTCTGCTCCGTCGCCTGCTGGGTGACGTGCTGCGTCGGCAGCGCCAGCGCCAAGGCCGTACTCTGCGCGAAGTCTCCTCGTCCGCCCGGGTCTCGCTCGGTTATCTCTCCGAGGTGGAGCGGGGGCAGAAGGAGGCATCCTCCGAGCTGCTCTCCGCGATTTGCGACGCGCTTGACGTACGGATGTCCGAGCTCATGCGTGAAGTGAGCGACGAACTGTCGCTCGCCGAGCTGGCCGAGTCGGCAGCTTCCAGCGATCCGGTCCCCGTGCCGGTTCGTCCCATGCTCAACTCCGTCTCCGTCTCGTCGGTCGCAGGTGTGCCGTCGGGTCGGGTGACCATCAAGGCGCCCGCCGAAGCGGTGGACGTCGTCGCCGCCTGACCCCTGCGGCTTCACTTGCTCGACCGGAGTCCCGGTCGGCCCTCACCGGGCCGGCCGGGACTTCCGCGTGTGCGCGGCCGGCCCGCCGGTCCCCGAGGCGGCGTGGGCGGGCCGCCGGGAACACGGGGGTGTGAGCCGTCGGGTGCTGGGCACACGAAAGACAAGGCCCACATGACCGTTTTGCTTCGTATGTGCCATCGTGGGTGATGCACCGAAACGGTCGGCTCAGTGGGCCGACGGATGGGAGAAGCGCATATGTCTGTGGTCAAGAGCACGTTGTCCGAGGGTGATCTGAAGGTCGTCGGCGGGGCGCTGCAAGGCGCTCTGGTGGATCTCGTGGACCTCTCCCTGGTGGCCAAGCAGGTGCACTGGAACGTGGTCGGTCCGCGCTTCCGCTCCGTCCACCTCCAGCTCGACGACGTCGTCACCACGGCTCGCCAGCACTCCGACACGGTCGCCGAGCGGGCCTCGGCGATCGGGGTCAACCCGGACGGACGCTCCGGCACGGTCGCCAAGGAGACCGCCATCGCGTCCGTGCCCGAGGGCTGGATCAAGGACGTCGACGCGGTGAGGATCCTGGTGGACGCGCTGGGCGTGGTCATCGGCCGGATGCGCGAGCGCATCGAGGCGACCGACGAGCCCGACCCGATCACCCAGGACCTGCTCATCGCCCTGACGGGGGATCTCGAGAAGCACGCCTGGATGTTCCAGGCCGAGAGCGCCTGAGACCCGGCGGATCCGAAGAGTCTTCGCGCGAGGAAGGGAGCGAACCGTGAGCGACGACAGCGCCATGGACAAGATCAAGGGCAAGGGCAAGGAAGCGGTCGGCAAGCTGACCGGGGACCGCCGCAAGGAGTCCGAGGGCAAGACCGACCAGGTCAAGGGGCGGGCCAAGGAAGCGGTCGACGACGCGGGCGAGCGCGGCAAGGGCATCAAGGACTCCCTCCGCCGCGACGACGAACGCTAGACTTCGCGAACCCCGGAGCCAGCGGCTCCTGAGAGTTCCGTGCCCCCGCCGAACAGGCGGGGGCACTGCTGTGCGGGCGGCCCCCCGGCCCGGCGTTCTGGATGCAGGGCCGCGCTGACCGGGGGAAACTGCCGGAAAGGACGTCGGCCGCGGGAGGCAGCCATGGGACTGCGGTGGGCGGCGGCGCTGGTCCTCGGCGGGCTGTGGTGGTGGGCGGTGCTGCGGCTCGCGCTGCAACCGGAACAAGCCGGGATGGTGGAGGGGGCGGTGGCGGCGGGCGGCTGGGGGCTGAGCCTGCTGCCGGTCCACGCGGCGCCGCCGGCCCCCGCGGGCCGGGCCGGGCGGAGGCCGCCTGCCTGGGGGCGGCGATGCCGCCGACCCGGTGGGCGAGCCGCCCGCTGGTGAGGGCGTACGGCCCCGAGGGAGGATCCGGCACGGCTCTACGGGGTCGGGCCCGTTTGGCAGCCGGGGCACCAGTAGGTGGGCCGGTCGTCGCGGTCGGCCACGCGGATCGGTGTGCCGCACCGCAGGCAGGGGCGTCGGGCCCGGCCGTAGACGTACAGCCGCTCCTTCACGCGGACGGGCTGCCGCGCCCCCGGCCGGACCGGCGCGGGAGCGGTCGCGGAGGGCGGGGCCCCGCCGGTGCTCGCGGCACCGCTCGTGGAGGGCGGCGGGGTGCGGAGTTCGGCGGTGATCGTGGTGGTGCGGGAGGGGCGGTCGCGGTTGGCGTACAGCAGTCGATGGGCCAGGGCGACCAGGCGGGGGACGGCCCCGTCGGGGAGGGCGCCCACGGGGAGCCAGGGGGTGACGCGGGCCAGGAAGCACAGCTCGCACGCGTAGACGTTGCCGATGCCCGCCAGATTCCGCTGGTCCAGGAGGGCCTCGGCCAGAGGGCGCTCCGGTGCGGCGAGCAGCCGCTCCGATGCGCGTGCCGGATCCCAGTCGGGGCCCAGCAGATCGGGCCCCAGATGCCCCACGGCCCGGCTCTCCTCGCTGGTGCGCAGCAGTTCGAGCACGGGGAGCCGGTAGCCGACGGCGGTGTGCTCGGCGTTGCCGAGGATCGCGCGGATCTGGTGGGCCGGGCCACCGCGCCAGCGCTCTCCCGGTGCGTACACCCGCCACGCGCCGTCCATCCGGAGGTGGCTGTGCAGGGTCAGGCCGCCCTCGACGCGGGTCAGCAGGTGCTTCCCGCGCGCCGTGACGTCGAGCACTTCCCGGCCGGTGAGGTCGGCGGTGGCGAACCGGGGAACGCGCAGGTCGGACCGGGTCAGTACCCGTCCTGCCAGCGCCGTGTGCAGACGTGCGGCGGTCTGCAGGACGGTGTCTCCTTCGGGCATGTCTCCATCATGGGTGCGGCGGAGTCCGGATGTCCCGGCGCCCCTCGGATTCCACGCGCTCCGGGCGGCGCGCGTTCGCGGGGGCGGACGGGGTCACGCGCGCAGGCGCAGACCTCGGGGGGTGGCGAGGAACCCGGCCGCCTCCAGGGCCCGCCCCAGCGGAGAGGTGAGGGAGGAGACCCCGTTCGTCCGTTCCACCGTCACCGTGCCCAGCGCTCCGGCGCGCGCCGAGGCGGCCAGCGCCTCGGCGGCCGCCCGCAGCGCGGGGGACTCGGGGTCGGACGGCCAGGCCAGGAGGGTCTTGCCGCCGCGCTCCATGTAGAGCGTCAGCTCGCCGTCGACGAGGACCACCAGCGCCCCCGCCTTGCGGCCCGGCTTGTGCCCCGCGCCGTCCGGGGGTTCCGGCCAGGGCAGGGCCGCCCCGTAGGCGTTGGCCGGGTCGGCCGCGGCCAGCACCAGGGCGTGCGCGGCGGTGCCCGGATCCCTGCGGTCACGGGCCGTGGACGCCGCCCGCAGCCGGTCCACCGCGCCGTCCATGGCGAACTGCGCGGCCCCCAGCCCCTCGACGACGTAACCGCGCCGCGCCTGCCCGTTGTCCTCGAAGGCGGACAGCACCCGGTACGTCGCGGAGAAGCCGCCCGCGACCCCCTCGGCCTGCACCGCGCCGCGGGTCACGACGCCGTGCCGGTCGAGGAGGGTCCGGGCCAGGGCGTGGGCGCGGTGGGTCGGTTCCGGCTCGAGGGGCGGGAGCAGGGACCAGCGGCCCGAGACGGTCGGGGGGCCGCTGCGGGAGGCGGGCCGGGCGGCGGCGGTGAGCGAGCCGTAGCGCCCGCGCGGCACGCTGCGCCGGGCGCGGTGGGCGGTGGAGCCCGCCGTCCGCCCGGAGCCCAGGAGGGAGCGCAGCGGGGCCAGGGTGTCGTTGGTGAGCCGCCCGGACCAGGCGAGGTCCCACAGGGCATCGGCCAACTGCTGGTCGGTGCAGTCCGGATGGGTCGTGGCCCTGACCTGGTCGGCGATCTGGCGGAAGAAGAGGCCGTACCCGCCCGAGAGCGTCGCCAGCGCGGACGTGTGGAGTGAGGACAGCTCCAGCGGGTGCGGGGCGGGCAGCAGCAGCGGCGCGCTGTCGGCGAGGTAGAGGCAGACCCAGCCGTCCTTGCCCGGCAGCGCCCCGGCTCCGGCCCAGACGACCTCGCCCGTGGTCGTCAGCTCGTCGAACATCGCCGGGGTGTACCCCGTGACCCGGCTCGGCAGGATCAGCTTCTCCAGGGCGGACGCCGGCACGGGCGCCCCCTGGAGCTGTTCGACGGCACGGGCCAGCCCGTCGATGCCGCGCAGGCTGTTGCCGCCGACGTGCTGCCACTGCGGGAGGAAGGAGGCCAGGGCCTCGGGCGGCACCGGCTCCAGCTCCTGCCGGAGCGCGGCCAGCGAGCGCCGGCGGAGCCGGCGCAGCACCGTGGCGTCGCACCACTCCTGGCCGATGCCCGCGGGGTGGAACTCACCCTGGACGGTCCTGCCCGACGCCGCGAGCCGCTGGAGCGCGCCGTCGGTGACGGCGGTGCCGAGCCCGAAGCGCTCGGCGGCCCTGGCGGCGGTGAACGGGCCGTGCGTCCGCGCGAAACGGGCGAGGAGGTCGCCGAGCGGGTCCTTCACCGGCTCGGTGAACGCCTCGGGCACCCCGACGGGCAGCGCGGTGCCCAGGGCGTCGCGCAGTCGGCCCGCGTCCTCGATCGCCGCCCAGTGGTCGGCCCCGGCGATCCGGACCTGGATCGCGCGGCGGGCCGAGGCCAACCGGGGCGCCCAGGCCGGCTCCGCGCCCCGCTCGGCCAGCTCGGCGTCGGTGAGCGGGCCGAGCACCCGCAGCAGATCGGCGACTCCCTCGACGTCCTTGATCCGCCGGTCGTCGGTGAGCCACTGCAGCTCCCGCTCCAGCTCGGCCAGGACGTCGGCGTCGAGCAGCTCGCGCAGCTCGGCCTGGCCCAGCAGCTCGGCGAGGAGGTGGGAGTCCAGGGAGAGGGCGGCCGCGCGCCGTTCGGCGAGCGGGGAGTCGCCCTCGTACAGGAACTGGGCGACGTACCCGAACAGGAGGGAGCGGGCGAACGGCGAGGGCTCCTGGGTGGTCACCTCGACCAGCCGGACCCGGCGCGCCTCCAGGTCGCCCATCAGCTCGATGAGTCCGGGGACGTCGAACACGTCCTGGAGGCACTCGCGGACGGCCTCCAGCACGATCGGGAAGGAGCCGAACTCGGAGGTGACCTGGAGCAACTGGGAGGCGCGCTGGCGCTGCTGCCAGAGCGGGGTGCGCTTGCCGGGCGAGCGCCGGGGCAGCAGCAGGGCGCGGGCGGCGCACTCCCGGAACCGGGCGGCGAACAACGCCGATCCGCCCACCTGGTCGGTGACGATCTGCTGGACCTCGCCCTGGTCGAAGACGACGTCGGCGGCCGCGACGGGCGGCTGGTCGCTGTCGTACGCCGGACCGGCCGGCCCCGAACCGCCGCCCTCACCGTCCGGCGGCGGCGCGTCGAGGTCGAACAGGTCCAGGCCCATCATGTCGGCGTCCGGCAGCCGCAGGACGATGCCGTCGTCGGCGTGCATGACCTGGGCGTCCATCCCGTACCGCTCGCCGAGGCGGGCGGAGAGGGCGAGCGCCCAGGGGGCGTGCACCTGCGCGCCGAACGGGGAGTGCACGACCACCCGCCAGTCGCCCAGCTCGTCCCGGAACCGCTCGACCAGGATGGTCCGGTCGTCCGGGACGTGCCCGCAGGCCCGGCGCTGCTCGTCCAGATAGGCCACGAGGTTGTCCGCCGCCCAGGCGTCGAGCCCGGCGGCGAGCAGCCGCAGCCGGGCGTCCTCCTCCGACAGGCCGCCGATCTCGCGGAGGAAGGCCCCCAAAGCCCTGCCCAGCTCCAGCGGGCGGCCCAGTTGGTCGCCCTTCCAGAACGGCAGCCTCCCCGGCACGCCCGGAGCCGGGGAGACGAGGACCCGGTCGCGGGTGATGTCCTCGATCCGCCAGGAGGTGGTGCCCAGGGTGAAGACGTCTCCGACGCGGGACTCGTAGACCATCTCCTCGTCCAGCTCGCCCACCCGGCCGCCGCCCTTCTTCGGGTCGGCCCCGGCCAGGAAGACCCCGAAGAGGCCGCGGTCCGGGATGGTGCCGCCCGAGGTGACGGCGAGCCGCTGCGCGCCGGGGCGGCCCGTGACCGTGCCGGCGACGCGGTCCCAGACCACGCGGGGGCGCAGCTCCGCGAAGGCGTCGGAGGGGTAGCGCCCGGCGAGCATGTCGAGCACGGCGGTGAACGCCGACTCGGG
The DNA here is from genome assembly GCF_055588985.1 of Streptomyces sp. NPDC041970. Lineage (NCBI taxonomy): Bacteria > Bacillati > Actinomycetota > Actinomycetes > Kitasatosporales > Streptomycetaceae > Streptomyces > Streptomyces sp. NPDC041970. Next base: position 20,605 of record NZ_JBVJCD010000050.1, on the reverse strand, counting down.
GAGCGAGGCGAACGGGGCCGCCCGCCGGACCAGGGCCAGCAAGTCGTCGGCCTGCCAACTGTCCAGGGCCACCATGGCGACCAGTTGCTGAGCCAGGACGTCCAGCGGATTGGACGGGACGCGCAGCGCCTCGATGGCCCCCGAGCGCATCCGCTCGGTGACCACGGCGGCCTGGACCAGATCGCCGCGGTACTTCGGGAAGACCACCCCGGTGGAGACCGCGCCGACCTGGTGCCCGGCCCGGCCCACCCGCTGGAGGCCGGAGGCGACGGACGGCGGGGACTCCACCTGGACCACCAGGTCGACCGCGCCCATGTCGATGCCGAGCTCCAGGCTGGAGGTGGCGACGACGGCGGGCAGGCGGCCCGCCTTGAGATCCTCCTCGACCTGGGCCCGCTGCTCCTTGGAGACCGAGCCGTGGTGCGCGCGGGCCAGCAGGGCGGGGGCGCCCCTGCCCGCACCGGACTGGGCCATGACCTCCGCGGGGGCGTGGGCCTCCGGCAGGGCCGGGGCGGGGGCGTCCGGGTCGAAGGCGGCGCCGGTCGCCCGCTCGTACGCGATCTCGTTCAACCGGTTGCACAGCCGCTCCGCCAGCCGCCGGGAGTTGGCGAAGACGATGGTGGAGCGGTGCGACTGGACGAGGTCGGCGATGCGCTCCTCGACGTGCGGCCAGATCGAGGGCTTCTCCGCCTGCCCCGCGTCGCCGTCGGTGGCGGGGGAGCCGCCCAGCTCGCCGAGGTCCTCGACCGGGACGACCACCGAGAGGTCGAACCGCTTGGCGGACGGGGGCTGGACGATCTCCACCTTGCGCTGCGGCGACAGGAACCGGGCCACCTCGTCGACCGGCCGGACCGTCGCGGACAGGCCGATGCGCCGGGCGGGCCGGGGAAGCAGCTCGTCCAGGCGCTCCAGGGACAGGGCGAGATGGGCGCCGCGCTTGGTGCCGGCGACCGCGTGCACCTCGTCGAGGATCACCGTCTCGACGCCGGCGAGCGCGTCCCGCGCGGAGGACGTCAGCATCAGGAACAGGGACTCGGGGGTGGTGATCAGGATGTCCGGCGGCCTGGTCGCCATGGAGCGCCGCTCGGCGGGCGGGGTGTCGCCGGACCGGATGCCCACCCTCACCTCCGGCTCGGGCAGGCCCAGGCGCACCGACTCCTGGCGGATGCCCGTGAGCGGTGAGCGGAGGTTGCGCTCGACGTCGACCGCGAGCGCCTTGAGGGGGGAGACGTACAGCACGCGGCAGCGCTTCTTCGCCTCGGCGGGCGGCGGCTGAGCGGCCAGGCGGTCCAGCGAGGCGAGGAACGCGGCGAGGGTCTTCCCTGAGCCGGTCGGCGCGACGACCAGCACGTCGCTGCCCTCGCCGATGGCCCGCCAGGCGCCCTCCTGCGCGGCGGTGGGCGCGTTGAAGGCGCCGGTGAACCAACCGCGGGTCGCGGGCGAGAAGGCGTCGAGAGCGGAGCCGGTCATGCCCCCATCGTGCACCCCGCCACTGACAACCGGTCGGCGCCACCGCGCGACGCCACCCGCGCGCGCCGGAGCACGGGGCGGTGCACGGGACGGTGCACGCAGGTCGACCGTCCCCGCGCGCGCCGGAGCACGGCCAAGCCGGGCCGCGTTGTCCCGGCCGCGGTGGCCGGCGCGCGCCGCCCCGGCCGCGGTGCCGGGTCAGTCGAGCGCGCGACCGTACGAGCGGAGCGTCTCCAGGGCTCTGAGCGTCACCAGCGGCCGCCCTTCCAGCGCGGTCCCCGGCGCCCACTGCCGCCAGGTCACGGGCCAGCCGCCGTCCTCCCGCTGTTCGGCGGCCAGGTGGTCCAGCGAGCGCTCCAGCTCCTCGTCCGTGAACCAGCGCCGGGCCAGCGATCCGGGCGTACGGGCGTAGTCGTGCGGGAAGTGGTGCTCCCGCGGGGCGTAGCCCGCCGCCACCGGGTACTCCGCCCGGCGCGACGGGTCGAGCACGGCGAGCCGCTGTTCGCGCACCAGCCGGCCCAGCCGGTCCGCCGCGGCCTCGGCGCGGGAGCGGTCCGGGGCGCCGTCCAGAAAGGCGACGGCGGCCGCGATCTCGTACGGATGGGACTGCTCCAGGGCGTCCACGGCGCTCCAGCAGAAGTCCGTCGCCCGGAACAGCCAGGCGTGCCAGACCCGGTTGCGGTGCAGCAGCCCGACCACCGGCCCGGTCGCCAGCAGCTCCGCCGGCGGGTCGTCGACGACCGGGATGAACGGGGCCGCGGGGTAGCCGCGCTGCGTGGGGAGCAGCGCGGGCAGTGCCCCTTCCTTGGTCGACACCTCGGTCAGGAAGCGGCAGATCCGCTCGACGCGCGGACCTTCGCAGCGGCCGATCGAGTCGAGGACGCTCAGCGCGTGGGCGGTGTGCAGCGGCTGGCTGACCGGACCGCGGAGGTCCGGTTCCAGCGCGTGACCGTAGCCGCCGTCCTCGTTCCGATAGGCGGTGAGCGCCGTCTCGACGGCGTCGGCGTCCCCGCCCAGGAAGCCGTGGGCGAACCTCCGCTGCTCCAGGACGCGGGCCGTGAGCCAGATGAACTGCGCGGCGCGGGCGAGGGAGTCTTCTCCGGTTCCAGCCATGAGCCGACCGTAGAACGGAAAGAGGCCCCGGAACATGCCCGGCGGACGGGCTGCACTCTCAGGAGCGCGATACTGGTGGTATGCGGTTGACGATTTTCTGGGAGCGGATGGCGGACCACTTCGGCGCGGCGTACGCCGACTCCTTCGCCCGCGACCACGTGATGGCCGAACTGGGCGGCCGTACGGTGATCCAGGCCCTGGACGCCGGCTGGAACGCGAAGGACGTCTGGCGCGGCGTGTGCGCCGCCATGGACGTTCCGGCGGACAAGCGCTGATCCCGGTCGGTCGGCCGCCCCGCCCGCGCGAGCGCTGAGCGGGCGGCCCCGGCCTCCCGGACGGGGCCGCGCGGGAGGCGGACGGGCTGGGGGGATGGTTGTCGGCGGTGTGGGCGAGACTTGTCCCGTGTCATCGACAGACGAGACCGCCCCGCCCCGGCCCCCCGCCTCCCCGCCCGTCCCGCCGACCGTGCCGCCCGCTCCGCCGCCCGGCTCCGGCGCGGTCCGGATGCCCGGATGGCTGCCGCGCGCGATGGTGCTGGCCCTGGCGCTCTACGCCTGCTTCCAGCTCGGCAGCTGGGCGTTCGACCAGCTCATCGGGTTGCTCACCAACGTGCTGATCGCCTTCTTCCTCGCGCTCGCCATCGAGCCCGCGGTGGGCCGGATGGCGGCCCGGGGGATGCGCCGCGGAGTGGCCACGTTCCTGGTCTTCCTCGGCCTGACGGTCTTCGGCCTCGGGTTCGTCGTCCTGCTGGGCTCGATGCTGGCGGGCCAGATCGTCAGCATGGTCGACGACCTCCCCCAGTACGTCGACTCGCTCATCGAGTGGGTCAACCTGACGTTCCACACCGACCTCTCCAGGGTCGAGGTCAGGGACAGCCTGCTGCACTCGGACTGGCTGCAGAAGTACGTCCAGAACAGTGCGACCGGCGTCCTCGACGTCTCCACCACGGTCCTCGGCGGCCTCTTCCGGCTGTTGACGATCTTCCTGTTCTCCTTCTACTTCGCCGCGGACGGCCCGCGGCTCCGGCGCGCCCTGTGCTCCGTCCTGCCGCCCGCCCGGCAGACCGAAGTGCTGCGCGCCTGGGAGATCGCCGTCGACAAGACCGGCGGTTACATCTACTCCCGCGGTCTGATGGCGCTGGTCTCCGGCGTCGCCCACTACGTCCTGCTGGCGATCCTCCAGGTGCCCTACGCCCCGGCGCTGGCGGTCTGGGTGGGACTCGTCTCGCAGTTCATCCCCACCATCGGCACGTATCTGGCGGGAGCCCTGCCCATGCTGGTCGCCTTCACGGTCGACCCCTGGTACGCGGTGTGGGTGCTCGGCTTCGTCGTGGTCTACCAGCAGTTCGAGAACTACATCCTCCAGCCCAAGCTGACCGAGAAGACGGTCGACATCCACCCCGCCGTCGCCTTCGGCTCGGTCGTCGCCGGCACGGCCCTGCTGGGCGCGGTCGGGGCGCTGGTCGCCATCCCCGCCGTCGCCACGCTCCAGGCGTTCCTGGGGGCCTATGTGAAGCGGTACGACGTCACGGACGACCCGCGGGTGCACGGGGGGAGCAGCCGGCAGGCCGGAAGGCCGCTGCTGTCCCGGATGCGCCGCTCCCTGCGCGGTTCCGACCGGGCGGCGGACGGCGGGGGAGTCGGGGACGGGAAGGGCGCGTCCACCGGCGCGCAGCCCCCGCGGTCGGACGGCTGACCCGGCTCCGGCCGCTGCTCGGGCCGGGACTTCCGGGCGCCGCGGCCAGTTCTCGACCGGCCGAGACAGGGGGAGCCCGCCTGGCGTGCGGGCGCGGACACGATGGCGTGCGGCCTCGCACGGGGTGGGCGGCCATCCCGCCGGGGAGGCCTCCTCGCAGGTTCTTCGCAGGTCGCCCGGTTGCGTGTGGCGCGCTTGACATTAAAATCGAACATCTATTCTGATGGGATTCCTGCCGGGTTCTCCCGGACTCGACCGCGGAGTTGTCCACAGGTCGGGAGGACGTCGAGGCCCATTGTCAGTGGCAGGGGATAGCGTCGTTGACGTGAAGCGATCGACTCAAGCAAATCGGGTGGAACCCATGGCAGGTAACGACCGCGAGAAGGCGTTGGACGCCGCACTCGCACAGATTGAACGGCAGTTCGGCAAGGGCGCGGTGATGCGCCTCGGGGAGCGCCCCAACGAGCCCATCGAGGTCATCCCCACGGGGTCGACCGCACTGGACGTCGCCCTCGGCGTCGGCGGGCTGCCGCGCGGCCGCGTGGTGGAGGTGTACGGACCGGAGTCCTCCGGCAAGACGACGCTGACGCTGCACGCCGTGGCGAACGCGCAGAAGCTCGGCGGCTCGGTGGCGTTCATCGACGCCGAGCACGCGCTGGACCCCGAGTACGCGAAGAAGCTCGGCGTCGACATCGACAACCTCATCCTCTCCCAGCCCGACAACGGCGAGCAGGCGCTGGAGATCGTCGACATGCTGGTGCGCTCCGGCGCGCTGGACCTGATCGTCATCGACTCCGTCGCGGCCCTGGTGCCGCGTGCGGAGATCGAGGGCGAGATGGGCGACTCGCACGTGGGCCTCCAGGCCCGGCTGATGAGCCAGGCCCTCCGCAAGATCACCAGCGCGCTCAACCAGTCCAAGACCACCGCGATCTTCATCAACCAGCTCCGCGAGAAGATCGGCGTGATGTTCGGCTCCCCGGAGACCACGACCGGTGGCCGGGCGCTGAAGTTCTACGCCTCGGTGCGCCTGGACATCCGCCGCATCGAGACGCTCAAGGACGGCACCGACGCCGTCGGCAACCGCACCCGCGTCAAGGTCGTCAAGAACAAGGTCGCCCCGCCGTTCAAGCAGGCCGAGTTCGACATCCTCTACGGACAGGGCATCAGCCGCGAGGGCGGCCTGATCGACATGGGCGTGGAGAACGGCTTCGTCCGCAAGGCCGGCGCCTGGTACACGTACGAGGGCGACCAGCTCGGCCAGGGCAAGGAGAACGCCCGCAACTTCCTCAAGGACAACCCCGACCTCGCCAACGAGATCGAGAAGAAGATCCTGGAGAAGCTGGGTGTCGGCGTCCGCCCGGACGCCGCGTCGGCCGAGCCGGCCGCGGATGCCGCCGCGGCCGCGGGCCCGGTGGCCGACGGAGCGGCGAAGCCGGCGACCGCCGTGGCCGCCGCCAAGGCCAAGCCGGCCAAGACCGCGGCGGCCAAGAGCTAGGCCGTGACACGTCGTACGGAGTGGTCGGGCAGCCCCGCCGAGCCCGACCCCGACCCCGGATTCGACGACGGAGCCCCCGACGCGTCCGCCTTCGGACCGGGGTCCGGTGCCGCAGTGCGGGCCGGGCGCCGGGCGCGCGGCGGAGCGGGGTCGGGCGGCGGGTTCGGCGAGGGGGCGGGCCGCCGTGCCCGCTCCGGCGCCAGAGGCAGCGGCTCCCCTTCCTCGTCGAGGGCCGAGCAGGGGGAGCCGCGTGATCCGGTCGAGCAGGCGCGCAACATCTGCCTGCGCCTGCTCACCGGCACACCGAGGACGCGCAAGCAGCTCGCGGACGCCCTGCGCAAGCGGGAGATCCCGGAGGAGGCCGCGGAGGAGGTCCTCGCGCGCTTCGAGGACGTCGGCCTGATCGACGACGCGGCGTTCGCCGGAGCGTGGGTGGAGTCCCGGCACCACGGCCGAGGGCTCGCCCGCCGAGCCTTGGTCCGCGAGCTGCGCACCAAGGGCGTGGACGCCGCCGTGATCGACGAGGCGGTCGGAGCGCTCGACGCCGACCGGGAGGAGGAGACGGCGCGGGAGCTGGTGGCCCGCAAGCTCCGCTCCACGCGCGGCCTGGACCGCGACAAGCGACTGCGCCGCCTGGCGGGGATGCTCGCGCGCAAGGGGTACGGGGAGGGCATGGCGCTGCGGGTGGTGCGGCAGGCGCTCCAGGAGGAGGGCGAGGAGACGGACGGCCTGGACGAACCGTTCTGAGCAGGCCCGGCTTTCCTTGCGAGGCCGCCGGGCCCGCGTGCCGTGCACGCCACCGTCTCGCCGGGCGCGGGGCGGTCGTCGGCGTACTGCCGCGTCCGTGACCGGGAGAGCGCGAACGTCGCCGCGTCGGCCGAGTGGATCGGTCCAGGGCTCCGGTCGGGTCCGCCGGCAGGACGCGACCGGCGGTGGACGCCGCCCGCCGCCGTGGGGCGCCGGAAGGCGACCGCCCGCCTGACGAGGGGCGGTGAGGCGGTCAGTGTCCGGCCAGGGAGGCGCGCCGGATGGTGGCGTCGAGGAGGGCCACGGCGTCCGCGGCCGTGCGACCGGGGTGGCGGTTCCAGGGCCCGATCAGCCCCGTCCACCCCTGCGAGCGCAGCTCGGTGATCAGCCAGGCGCCCGCGCGGTTCACGGTGTCGAGGGAGCCGTAGCCGAGGCGGTGCGCGGAGAGCAGGGCGCCGCATACGCAGCGCGCGCCTCGGGCGTTCCGCAGCCGGTACGGCGTGTTCTGCCAGCCCCACGCGGTCAGGATCTGCCGGGCGTACGCGAGATGGGTCGAGGGGCGCAGGTCGCCCTGGCCGACCCGCCGCCAGGCGTGCACCCGGTCCGGCAGCATCGCACCCAGCCGTCCGGGCAGCGGGCGCTCGTACGGCGGGGCCGCGGGAAGCGCCCGCAGGGAGTCGTCGATGAGTCGGTCGACGGGCACGGAGAGCAGGGCCCGCCAGTCGGCGGACCGCGTGAGCCGCGCCGCTTCCGTCGCCGGTGCGGATTCCGACACCTCCGCGGCGTCGAGCGAAGGCATCCCCTGGGCCGGCCCGGCCGACACCGCTGCTGCGGCTGACGCGGCCGGCATCGGTCGCGGCCGGACGGGCGAGGGTTCCGGGGCGGTGTACTCCCAGCCGGTGACGATCCGCTGCCATGCCTGGGTGTCGTGCAGGTGGGCGGCCTGATCGTCGAGCTGGTCAGGTGTGAGAACGGAAGTCGCCATAACGTGTCATCTCCGTACATTTCGCCTCTATGTGAGGTGAATGTCGGTCGCACGTGGCGATCGCTCTACTGGAACGTGGCGTTCGGGTGTTCCCACCCCGGACCGAGGCCGGGGCGGAGGGGCGGTCCCCGTCCGGTCGGTGGCCGCTCCTCCGGGCGCGGGGCGGCCCCTGTGAGACGGGTCCGGCCCGCCTCGCCCCTCCTGCTGTGGGACGGGTTCGGTGGGACGGGGCGGGCCGGACGGGTCTCGGGGTGCGGCTGTCAGGCCCCGGACGGCGCGGTGACCGGGAGGCCGGCGGCCCGCCAGGCCTGGAAGCCGCCGATCAGGTCGGTGGCCCGGTGCAGCCCCAGCCGGTGCAGCGAGTCGGCCGCGAGGCTCGACGCGTATCCCTCGTTGCACATCACCACGACGTGCAGGCCATGGCCGACCGCCTCGGCGGCGCGGTGGCTGCCCCGAGGGTCGAGCCGCCACTCCAGCTCGTTGCGCTCGACGACCAGCGCGCCCGGCACCCGTCCGTCCCGGTCCCGGAGCGCCGCGTACCGGATGTCCACCAGCAGGGCCCCCGACTCCACGGCCGCGGCGGCCTCGTGCGGGCCGAGCCGTTCGTATCCGGCCCTGACCCGTTCCAGCAGGTCGTCGATGCCGACCGGCTCGCCCCGCTCCGGCCGTTCCCCCGCACCCCCGCCCGCAGCTTGGTCCGCCTCCCCGAACGGGACCGGGTTCTCGAACGGGTCCGCGCCGGGCCGGCGGTCCGCGCTCACTGCCAGTCCTCCGGGCGCTCGGTCTGCTCCAGGCGGAGGACCGCGCCGGTGCGGCTGAACCGGCGGATGCGCGGCAGCGGCGGGTAGTAGGCGTGGACGGAGACGGCGTGCACGCTGTCCGACTCGTTGATGACCTCGTGGACGTGGTTCCGGCCGAAGGCCCTGCCCTGACCGGCCGCCAGCTCCCTCGACCGGTCCACCCCCTCCGTCAGCTCCAGGGACTTCCAGCCGTCGGTGGGCAGCCGCACGGCCAGCGCGTGCTCCTTGAGCGTGCCGACCGCGGTGGTGAACGCGCCCGTCGAGTCGGCGTGGTCGTGCCACCCCGTCCCGGAGCCCGGCGGCCAGCCGATCAACCAGGCTTCGCTGCCGCCCGGCCCGTCGAGCCGGGTCCAGGTGCGCTCCTCGGGGTCGAGTGGGAGCGCGGCGATGAGCGCTTCGTCGCGGGCGGTGCGGCGGACGAAGTCCAGCAGCTCCACGAGGGTGGGACCGCCGGTGGCGTCGACCGCGGCGGTTCGGGCTGCGACGGCCGCACCACCAGCATCGGCGGGCGAGTCGGGGGCGGCGGGGGAGGGGGGAGGGGAAGCGGCCGTGGGCACGGCGGAGGGAAGGGTAGACACGAGGACCGTCCTGAGCGTTCGCGAAGGCCCGGCCGTGCGCGAGGGCAGCACGAACCGGCGGAGGAGAGAGCGATTCAGCAGGACGGACGACACACGCAGCCCGCGTAACGGACGAGGTCCATATGGACCCTCCGCCACAGGCGCACATCGGTGTCGGTCATGATCCGGAGTACACCATGCGCGCCCGCGGAGGGTCAATTGGACCGGGCGGTCCCGTCGACGTGCACCCGCGCCCGTGGTCCCGGCGCCCGCGCCGCGTCCCGCTCGGTCGCACTCCCGCTCGCGCCCCCGCTCGGAAGCGCGCCCCCTTCCGGCAGTGCGCCCCCGCCGGAGGCCACGCCCCCACCAGGACTCGCGCCCCCCTCAGGAGCCGCGCCCGCACCAGGACGACCGGGTCCCTCACCAGGACTCGCGCACCCGCCAGGAGCCGCGCCCCCCTCAGGAGCCGCGCCCGCACGAGAAACCGCACCCGCACCCGAAACCGCACCCGCACCCGAAACCGCGCCCCCACGAGCCGCGCCCGCGCCCGGAATCAGGCCCCCACCAGGGCGACCGGGCCCCCCACCAGGACGACCGGTCCCCTCAGGAAGAGCACCTCCATCGGGACCCCTGCCCGCGCCGCGGCCCCCGTGCCCCTCCCGCCGTCCGGGCCCGTCGTCGTCTCCGCGTCCGCCCGGCTCGGTCTGCCCCGCCGCACGCGCCCGCCCCGCCGCGGCGCCCCGTTCCCCGCGCTCCGGACCGCCGTCCCCGCCGTCCTCCCCCTCGTGGGCCGCACCGCCCAGCGCGGTCCGCGCCGCGGCGAGCAGTCCCGCGGGATGCACGCCGCCGAAGGCCGCCACCAGGTGCCCGTCCGGCCGCACCAGCAGCACGGTGTGGGCCGCTGCCCCCGGATAGCTCTCCGTGACCAGCAGCTCCGCGGTCACGGGCAGCGCCGCCACGGCCTCCGTGAGGCGCGGCATGACGCCCGCCGTCTGCCAGTGGCGCCGGTCCCACACCCCCGTGCCGGGCGCGACCAGGACCACCAGGGGCTGCCCGCGGCCGAACCGTTCGCGCAGCCGTACCGTCGTTCCGTCCGGCGCGGTCACCATGACGTCGACGACCGGCGCACCGGGGGGCGTACTGACGCAGACGTGCGCCTCCGTGTGCGGCGGTGTGAGGGGGGAGTGCGAGTACGAAGGGGGTGCGCCCAGCGCGCCGCACCCCAGATGGCCGTCGGCGAGGAGGGAGTCGTGACCGCGCGCGGCCCCGGGGACCAGGGTCCGCAGCCCCCCGCCGCCGCGCAGCACCGGCAGCGACTGGTCGGCGGCGCGCAGCCGGGCGGCGACCGCGGCCCGGCGCTCGGCCTGGTAGCTGTCGAGCAGGGGGTCCGCGTGGCCGTGGTGCCAGGCGTGGGCCAGCTTCCAGGCCAGGTTCTCGGCGTCCCGCAGCCCCTCGTCCACCCCCTGGGCGCCCACGGCCCCCAGCAGGTGCGCGGCGTCGCCCGCCAGGAAGGCGCGCTGCCGCCGCCAGCGCCGGGCGAGCCGGTGGTGGAGCGTGTGGACGCCGGTGTCCAGCAGTTCGTACGCCGGGGTCTCGCCGCACCAGCCGGCCAGGGTGTCCCGGATACGGGTGATCAGGTCTTCGGGGGTGACCAGTTCGCCGCGCGGCGGCAGCAGCCAGTCCACCCGCCAGACGCCGTCCGGGAGCGGCCGCGCGGTGATCTGGGCGCCGCCGGTCCGCCACGGGGGCTGCCGGTGCAGGACGGCCTCGCCGGGCCAGGGCAGTTCGGCCCGGAGGGCGGCGACGGCGTGCCGCTCCACCGCCGTACGGCCCGGGAACCGGATGTCCAGCAGCTTGCGCACCGTCGACCGGGCGCCGTCGCAGCCGACCAGGTAACTCCCGCGCCACCAGGTCGAACCGGGCCCCCTGGTGTGCACCGTGACACCGTCGGGGTCCTGCTCCAGGGTGTCGACCCGGCTGTCCGGCACCAGCCGGACCAGCGGCGTCGCGGCGACGGCGGCCCGCAGGGCGGCGCTCAGCGCGTGCTGCGGAAGGTGGAGCGGGGAGAGGGGGCGCGGCGCACCGTCCTCGGCGCGCTCGGCCAGCGGCACCTCGCGGACGACGTTCTTCCGGCGCATCGAGCGCCAGCCGGCCCACCGGAGCCCGGCCCGGTCCACGTGGTCCCGGCGGCCGAGGCGGCGCACCAGGTCGGCGGTGTCCTCGCGCAGCACGACCGTGCGCGCCGGCCTCGTCTCCTCCGTGCCCGGCCCCTCGTCGAGGACCACGCTGGGGACGCCCTGGGCGGCGAGGGCCAGCGACAACGCCAGGCCGACGGGCCCGGCGCCGACGACGATCACCGGGTCCACGGCGCGTACCCTCCGGCCCGTACGGTCATGCGGAACATGGTGGTGGAAGCCGGGTGCGTGATCACAGAACGTATGCAACCCACTGGTGGTGTTTGCGTCAAGTGACCGAGGCAGCGGCGCGTGCGCCGCTGCCTCGGATGCTCCCGTCCGGGAGGGTCAGTCCTTCGTCACACCGGTCCCACCGGCGTCGTCGGCCGTCCGGCCTGCGCCCCCTGCGCCCCCCGTGCTCCGGTCGGGCCCGGCGTCCACCGCGGGGACGTCCGTGGTCGGGGCGCCGGGCGCGACCTTGATGCCGGTCTTGGCGCGGCGGCCGCGCTTCTCGGCCCAGGTCGCCAGCGCCGAGAGCAGCAGGCACATGGCGATGTAGAGGGTGCCGACGACGGCGATCGTCGAGACGTACGGGTACTGGGAGTTGACCAGCGTGTTGGAGGCGATCAGACGCGCGGTCTGGAGCAGCTCCGGGTACAGGATGATGAAGCCGAGCGAGGTGTCCTTGAGGGTCACCACGAGCTGGCTGATGATCGTCGGCAGCATGGAGCGGACGGCCTGCGGCATCAGGACGCTGACCATCACCTGGGTCTTGCTCATCCCCAGCGCGTAGGCGGCCTCGCTCTGCCCCCTGGGCACCGCGTTGATGCCGGCGCGCAGCACCTCGGCCTGCACGCACCCGTTGTAGACGGACAGGCCCAGCGCCAGCGCCCACATCGAGTAGTCGGTGAGGAAGCCGACCCAGATCGCGTAGATGGTGATCAGGAGGGGGAGCGAGCGGAACAGCTCGATGAAGGTGGTCGCCGCCCAGCGGACCGGCTTGTGGTCGGAGAGGCGGCCCACCGCGAGCAGGACGCCGAGGACCAGCGAGCCGATCGCGGCCAGTCCGAACGCCTTGAGCGTGGCGACCAGGGCGTCGGCGATGTTCTGCCGGATGCCCGCGTAGTTGAAGATGTCCCACATCTCCGGGGCCAGGTGCCCCTTCTCGCTCAGCCGCAGCAGGCTCACGCCGAGCAGCGCCGCGATGAGGAGGGTGCCGAGGACGGCGTAGATCCGGTTGCGGACGAGGGCCTTGGGGCCCGGTGCGTCGTAGAGAACGCTGGCGCTCATCGGGCGACCTCCATACGACGCTCCAGCAGCCGGAAGAGGCCGCTGATGGTAAACGTGACGACCAAGTAGCCCAGGGCCACCCAGATGAAGACGGGGACGATGGCGTAACCGCGGTCGCTCATCAGCTTCTGCCAGCCGAACAGTTCGGCGACGCTGAAGGCGCCGGCGATCGCGGAGTTCTTGGTGAGGGCGATGAAGATGCTGCTCAGCGGCGGGATGACGGTCCGCGTGGCCTGCGGGAGCACCACGATGCGCAGGGTCTGGGAGAACGTCATGCCGATGGAGCGCGCGGCCTCGGCCTGCCCCAGCGGCACCGTGTTGATGCCGGAGCGGACCGCCTCGCAGACGAACGAGGAGGTGTAGAACCCGAGGGCCAGCGAGCCGAGCAGGAACGAGCTCATCCCCGGGAAGAGGATCTCCGGCACCACGAAGAAGAAGATCAGGAAGAGGAGCGTCAGCGGGGTGTTGCGCATCAGCGTCACCCACGCGGTGCCGAAGTACCGCAGAGGCGGTACGGGCGACACGCGGAAGCCGGCGATGAGCACACCGAGGACCAGGGCGATAACCGAGCTGACGGCGGTGATCGACACGGTTCCTATGAAGCCGTCGCGGAACTCTGGGAAATTGTCGAGCAGTACGTTCATGAGGTCTCCGCGTCGGCGGTCAGCGGCATCAGGGCAGGGGAAGGAGCGCCCCGCGCGCCCGCCGGGACCGAAGGGGCTTCGGCGCCGGGGGCGTGCGGGACGCGGCAGTCGCACGCGAGGCGTACGTGACGGGAAGTCGACCACCGTGCGGCGGACGGCGTCAGGGGCGGTGTCCTCATCTCCGTTCGGAGACCGCCTTCCTGACGGGGCGTCGACCGTGGGCGGCGGGCGGGCGTCAGTAGCGCTCGAGCGCCGGCGGCTCGGTGTACTCGGAGCCGGACAGGCCCAGCGTGGCCTCGTAGATCTTCTTGTACGTGCCGTCCTTGATGTGGTTCTCCAGCGACTTGTTGATCGCCTCGCGCAGCACCTTGTCGTCCTTGTCGAGGCCGACGCCGTACGGCTCCTCGGTGAACGGCTTGCCGACGACCTTGAGCTTGCCGGAGTTGGCGGCGGCGTAGCCCTTGAGGATCGCGTCGTCCGTGGTGACGGCGTCGACCTGCTTGGTCAGCAACTGCTGCACGCAGTCGGAGTACTTGGCCAGCTCGACGACGCTCGCGCCGTACTCCGGCTTCTTGATCTCCTGGAGCGGCGTGGAACCGACGATCGAGCAGACCTTCTTGCCCTTCACCGCGCCCTTGTCGGTGATGGCCGTCTCGTCCTTGCGCACCAGGAGGTCCGCGCCGGCCTGGTAGTACGGCCCGGCGAAGCCGACCTGCTTCTTGCGCTTGTCGTTGATCGTGTACGTGCCGACGAAGTAGTCGACCTGGCCCCTGGAGATGGCCGTCTCGCGGACGCCGGAGTCGACCGTCTTCCACTCGATCTGCTTGTCGGTGAAGCCGAGGTCCGCCGCGATCATCTTGGCGATCTCGATGTCGAAGCCGGAGCGCTCCTTGGTCGACTGGTCCTCGAAGCCGAGGTAGGGCTGGTCGGCCTTGGCGCCGATGACCAGCTTGCCGCGCTGCTTCGCCTTCTTGAAGACCGGCGAGTCCAGGGCGACGTCCTTGGCCACGGTGTACGTGGGCAGCGCGGGCGCCTCGGAGGAACCGGGCTGGGTGCCGCCCGGCTTGTCACCGGCGGAACCCTCCTTGCCGCCGCACGCGGTCGCGGTCAGGGCGAGTACGGCGATGGCCGCGAGGGCGGCCGGCTTGCGGAGCTTCATGTGAACAATCCCTTACGGTCGTAGGTCGTCGGCGTCAGTGGTGCAGGATCTTCGACAGGAAGTCCTTGGCCCGGTCGCTGCGCGGATTGCTGAAGAACTGGTCGGGCGCGGCCTCTTCGACGATCTTCCCATCGGCCATGAACACCACGCGGTTGGCGGCGGACCGGGCGAATCCCATCTCGTGCGTGACGACGATCATCGTCATCCCGTCCCGAGCCAACTGCTGCATGACTTCGAGGACCTCGTTGATCATCTCCGGGTCGAGAGCCGAGGTGGGCTCGTCGAACAGCATGACCTTCGGGTCCATCGCCAACGCCCGTGCGATCGCCACACGCTGCTGCTGGCCGCCGGAGAGCTGCGCCGGGTACTTGTCGGCCTGCACGCCGACGCCCACGCGGTCCAGCAGGGTCCGCGCCTTCTCCTCCGCGGCCTTCCTGTCCGCCTTGCGGACCTTGACCTGGCCCAGCACGACGTTCTCCAGCACCGTCTTGTGGGCGAAGAGATTGAACGACTGGAAGACCATGCCCACGTCGGCGCGCAGCCGGGCCAGCTCCTTGCCCTCCTGGGGCAGGGGCTTGCCGTCGATCGAGATCGCGCCCGAATCGATCGTCTCCAAGCGGTTGATCGTGCGGCACAGCGTGGACTTACCGGACCCGGAGGGCCCGATCACGACCACGACCTCGCCACGGGCGATGGTCAGGTCGATGTCCTGGAGCACATGCAGCGCGCCGAAGTGCTTGTTGACGTTGCTCAGTACGACCAGGTCGTTCGCCGCGGTCGCGGCACCCTCGGCGGCCTTGGTCACTGAAACTCCGCTCATCGGCTTCTTGCTCCGTCCTCCTCGGTTGCCCAGGACACTAGTGACGCAGTGCGACCAGAGTCATTACATCTGAGCGGAAATTGAGCATAACGATCCGGCGGCAACCGGACACACCGCGTGAACGGGACGCCCCGCGGCGTACCGGGTGCGTAACGGAAACCGTGCTGTGACCGGCGGGGTCTTGACGGGTGTGCCGCTCATCGGCGTGGATGCCTTGAGCGGGCGCACGTGAAACGCCGGAGAACGGGAAGTCTCGCCGGGACTTCCGTCCGTGAAGCGCGGGTTAATGTTCGGGCCTCGCCCGGTGACGCCACGCGACGACGGCGCGAACGGGCCCGGCAGGCCGGGAGGACGGAGAGGAGGGCCATGAGACTGCTGCTCGTCGAGGACGACGACCACGTCGCGGCGGCCCTGTCCGCCGTGCTCGCCCGGCACGGATTCCGCGTCGTGCACGCCCGCAACGGCGAGGAGGCCCTGCGCGCGCTGCTGCCCGCCGAGAAGGAGCCCTTCGGGGTGGTCCTCCTCGACCTCGGCCTTCCCGACCAGGACGGCTACGAGGTCTTCGGCAAGATCCGCAAGCGCACCGCGACCCCCGTGATCATGGTGACCGCCCGCGCCGACGTGCGCTCGCGCATCCACGGCCTCAACCTCGGCGCCGACGACTACGTGGTCAAGCCCTACGACACCGGCGAGCTGCTCGCCCGCATCCACGCCGTCGCCCGGCGCGCCGCCGGCGGCGAGGACACCGGGGCCACCCCGCTCGCCGCGCTCCGCCTCGGACCGGTCGCGATCGAGCTGCCGACCCGCCGGGTCAGCGTCGACGGCGCCGAAGTCCAGCTCACCCGCAAGGAGTTCGACCTGCTCGCCCTCCTCGCCCAGCGCCCCGGCGTCGTCTTCCGCCGCGAGCAGATCATCAGCGAGGTGTGGCGCACCAGTTGGGAGGGGACCGGGCGCACCCTGGAGGTCCACGTCGCCTCCCTGCGCTCCAAGCTGCGGCTGCCCGCCCTGATCGAGACCGTGCGGGGCGTCGGCTACCGGCTCGTCGCGCCGTCCGCGTAACGGGCCGGTACGACCCAGGTGCGCGCCCGGCTGCTCCCGCTGCTCATCATCCTGATGGCCGCCGTCCTGCTCACCCTCGGCCTCCCGCTCGCGGTGAGCGTGGCCGCCGCCGAACAGCAGCGCCTGGTGATCGACCGCATCGACGACACCGCGCGCTTCGCCGCCCTGGCCCAGTCCATCACCGACACCTCCGCGGAGAGCGAGGAGCGCCGCCGCACCCTCCAGACGGACCTGGAGGTGTACGCCTCGGTGTACGGCATCAGGGCCGGCGTCTTCCACCGGCACGACCGGGTCCTGGCGAAGGCCCCCGGCCACTGGAGCCTGCCCGCGGAGGGGGAGGGGCGCACGGCGTTCTCGGAGGCGCTGCTGGGCCGCCGTTCGCACGACCCCCCGCAGGTCTGGCCCTGGCAGAACGGCCGCGTCGTCGTCGCCTCGCCCGTCGTGCGCGACGGGGACGTGGTCGCCGTGGTGGTGATCGACTCGCCCACCGAGCAGATGCGGGCCCGGACCCTGCGGACCTGGCTGTCCATCGGCCTCGGCGAGGCCCTGGCCCTGCTGGTGGCGGTCGGCGCGGCCGTCCGGCTCACCGGCTGGGTGCTGCTGCCCGTACGGACCCTGGACGCCGCCACCCACGACATCGCCGGCGGCCGGATGCGCTCCCGCGTGGCGGCCTCCGCCGGGCCGCCGGAACTCCGACGCCTGGCACGGTCGTTCAACGAGATGGCCGACAACGTCGAGGACGTGCTGGAGCAGCAGCGCGCCTTCGTGGCCGACGCCTCGCACCAACTGCGCAACCCGCTCGCCGCCCTGCTGCTCCGCATCGAGCTGCTCGCCCTCGAACTGCCCGAGGGGAACGAGGAGATCGCCGCCGTGCGCGCCGAGGGCAAGCGGCTCGCCCGCGTCCTCGACGACCTCCTCGGCCTCGCGCTGGCCGAGCACGCCGAGGCGGACCTCCAGGTGACCGACATCGTGCCCCTCACCGCCGAACGGGTCGCGTCCTGGCGCCCGATGGCCGAGGACAAGGGCGTCGCCCTCACCCTGGACGGAGCGCCGGCGGCCACCGCGTGGGCCGACCCCGTCGCCCTCTCCAGCGCCCTGGACGCGGTCATCGACAACGCCCTGAAGTTCACCCCGGCCGGGGAGGACGTACGGGTCACGGTCGCCGCGGGAGCCACCGCCACGACCGTCGTGGTCGCCGACCGGGGCCCCGGCCTCTCCGAACAGGAGCTGGAGCGCGTCGGGGACCGCTTCTGGCGCAGCGCCCGCCACCAGAACGTCAGCGGCTCGGGCCTCGGCCTCTCCATCGCCCGCGTGCTGCTCGCGGCGGGCGGCGGCTCGATCGCGTACGAGCACCACGCACCGCACGGCCTGCGGGTGACCGTCTCCGTCCCCCGCGACCTGCCGCAGGGCTGAGCGGCTCCCGGCGCACGGCTCAGGGCTTGACCGAGCGGTAGTAGTTCTTGGCCCCCTCGTGCACGTCCAGCGGATCGGTGTAGATCGCCGTCCGCAGGTCCACCAACTGCGCCGCGTGGACTTCCCGGCCGATCCGGTCCCGGCTGTTGATCACCGTCCGGGTGAACGCCTCGGTCAGGGCCGGCTTCGTCCGGTCGGTCGTCACGAGGAGGTTGGCGACGGCGACGGTGGGCACCGACTGCGACCGCTGGGCCTTCGGGTAGGCGTCGGCGGGCATCATGGCCGACCGGTAGAAGCGCGTGGGCCCGGTCGCCGCCTGCAGCCGCGCGACCAGGGCGGCCTCCAGCGGGACGAGCCGGACGTCGAAGCTCTTCGACAGCTCCTGCACCGCCGCGGTCGGCAGCCCGCCCGACCAGAAGAAGGCGTCGAGCCGCCCCTCGGTCAGCCGTACGGGCATGGTGTCGATGCCCTCCGGGACCGGAGTGACGTCCTCGGAGGGGTCCAGCCCCGCCGCCGCCAGCAGCCGGTCGGCGACCAGCCGGACCCCGGACCCCTCCTGGCCCACGCCCACCCGCCGGCCGCGCAGATCGGCGACCGTGCGGACGTCGGAGTCACCGGGCACGACGAGCTGGACGTAGTCGTCGTACAACCGCACGCAGCCGCGCAGCCGCTGGGCGCCGGGGCGGCCGTCGCGCAGGTAGGTGGCCACGGCGTCGGCGGTGGCGATGGTGAAGTCGGCCTCGCCGGTCGCCACGCGCGCCAGGTTCTGCTGCGACCCCTCGCTGGTCCGCAGCCGTATCGACATCTCCGGCATGTCCTTGGCCAGCGCGCGTTCGAGCCGTTCCCCGTACCGCTGGTAGACGCCGCTGGGCACCCCCGTGGAGAAGGTGAGCGACCCGGCCGGCCGCTCCTGGCCCCGAGGCGGCAGCCACCACACGAGCAGCCCGAGCACGACCGCGAGCACGGCGGCCGCCACCAGGGTGCGCCGGAGGCCGCGTCGGGACGGAGCGAGGGACATGCGCGCGATCCTGCCAGCTCAGCCGCCCGCTGGCCAGGTCCCGCCGCCCGTTCCCGCCCCGGCGGGACGGGGACGGGAGGGCGCTGCCCGGCCACCGCCTACCCTTGTCCCATGAGCAGCGGCAACCGGAGCGAAGAAGCAGTGGACGTCAAGAAGAGCTACGAGGTGCGCACCTACGGGTGCCAGATGAACGTCCACGACTCCGAACGGCTGTCGGGCCTCCTGGAGGACGCCGGTTACGTCCGGGCCCCCGAAGGCTCCGACGGCGACGCCGACGTCGTCGTCTTCAACACCTGCGCGGTGCGCGAGAACGCCGACAACAAGCTCTACGGCAACCTCGGCCGGCTCGCCCCCATGAAGACCAGGCGCCCCGGAATGCAGATCGCCGTCGGCGGCTGCCTCGCCCAGAAGGACCGCGACACGATCGTCAAGCGGGCCCCCTGGGTCGACGTCGTCTTCGGCACCCACAACATCGGCAAGCTGCCCGTCCTGCTGGAGCGCGCCCGCGTCCAGGAGGAGGCCCAGATCGAGATCGCGGAGTCCCTGGAGGCCTTCCCCTCCACGCTCCCCACCCGCCGCGAGTCGGCCTACGCCGCGTGGGTCTCCATCTCCGTCGGCTGCAACAACACCTGCACCTTCTGCATCGTGCCGGCGCTGCGCGGCAAGGAGAAGGACCGCCGCACCGGCGACATCCTGGCCGAGATCGAGGCCCTGGTCGCCGAGGGCGTCAGCGAGATCACCCTGCTCGGCCAGAACGTGAACGCCTACGGCTCCGACATCGGCGACCGCGAGGCCTTCTCCAAGCTGCTGCGCGCCTGCGGGAGGATCGAGGGCCTGGAGCGCGTCCGCTTCACCTCGCCGCACCCCCGCGACTTCACCGACGACGTCATCGCCGCGATGGCCGAGACGCCGAACGTGATGCCGCAGCTCCACATGCCGATGCAGTCCGGCTCCGACCGCGTCCTCAAGGCGATGCGCCGCTCGTACCGGCAGGAGCGCTTCCTCGGCATCATCGAGAAGGTGCGCGCCGCGATGCCGGACGCCGCCATCTCCACCGACATCATCGTGGGCTTCCCCGGCGAGAGCGAGGAGGACTTCGAGCAGACGATGCACGCGGTCCGCGAGGCGCGCTTCGCCAACGCCTTCACCTTCCAGTACTCCAAGCGCCCCGGCACCCCGGCCGCCGAGATGGACGGCCAGATCCCCAAGGAGGTCGTCCAGGAGCGGTACATGCGCCTGTCCGCCCTCCAGGAGCAGATCTCCTGGGACGAGAACAAGAAGCAGGTCGGGCGCACCCTGGAGGTCATGGTCGCGGAGGGCGAGGGCCGCAAGGACGGCGCCACCCGCCGCCTCTCCGGCCGCGCCCCCGACAACCGCCTCGTCCACTTCACCCAGCCCGACCGCCCCGTGCGCCCCGGCGACGTGGTGACCGTCGAGGTCACCTACGCCGCCCCGCACCACCTGCTGGCCGAGGGCGCCCCCCTCGCCGTGCGGCCCACCCGCGCGGGCGACGCCTGGGAGCGGCGCTCCCAGGCCGCCAAGCCCGCCGGGGTCATGCTCGGCCTCCCCGGCATCGGCGCCCCGGCCCCCCTCCCGGCCGCGGAGCCCGCCTGCGGCACGGGCTGACGCCCGCGCGGCCCCGCGGGAGGGCGGCGAACGGCCCGGACGGCCTGCCGGCCGCCCTCCCCGGCACGTACGCTGACCGTCATGCTCGTCGCCGCCGCCGTGTGCCCCTGTCCGCCGCTCCTGGTCCCCGAGGTCGCCGCCGGGGCCGCACCCGAGCTCGACGCCGCGCGCGCCGTGTGCCTCGACGCCCTCGGGCTGCTCGCCGCGGCCCGCCCCGACCTGCTCGTCGTCGTCGGACCGGACGACGACCCGGAGGCCGCCGGGGCCCGCCCGGCGGCCGGGCACGGCTCCTTCCGGGGCGTCGGCGTGGACCTCGACGTGACCCTGGGCGACCCGGCCGCGGACGGGCCGCCGCTGCCGCGGTCCCTCGCCGTGGGCGCGTGGCTGCTGGAGCGGGTCCGCTGGGCGGCCGCCCCCGTCGACGGCCTCGCCGTGGGGGTGCGCGGCGCCGCCGGCCCCTGCGCGGAGACCGGGCGCGCCGTGGCCGGGCGGGCCCCGCCAGGTCACCCCCCGGTGGTGGGGGGAAGCAACGCCCTTCTC
>NZ_JBVJCD010000049.1:0-43904 GCF_055588985.1 Streptomyces sp. NPDC041970 | reverse complement strand
GGGGGGGGGGGGTGGGGGTGTGGGGGGGGGGGTGGGTGGGGTGGGGGTTGGGGGGGGGGGGGGGGGCCCCCCCCCCCCCCCCCCCCACCGCCTATGCCCCCCGTATGCCCGCCTGCCTCCCCGCCTTCCGTGTCGCTCGCGCGGTCCGTGCTCTCTGTGCCGCCCACCGGTTTCCTTCCCCGTGCACCTATCTCCGGGGGCACTCTCTCACCCGGAACGACCGGCGGGGGAGGGCGCCGAGGAGGTGCGCGGGGCCCGGAGGGGTTCGCCGACAGGGTGTGCGGCGCGTGGAACTGAGGGCGTGTCAGCGGAGAGGGGGTGCGTTGCCCGCCCCTGGCCTGAGCGCCGCCTGTCCGCCGGCCCCGACGCCCCTGACGCGTGGCGGTCCACGGGGCCGCCATCCCCTAGGGGCCACCCCCTCATGGCGACCGGGGCCCGTTCCTCCCGGCGGACGAGGTGGTCGACAGGGGTGCTTCCTTAACCTGTTCCTACGTCGCACTCGCGGCGCGCAGCGGGGGAGGGTGGGGATAACCCCACCCCAAGAGGGTGCCAGGCACCATCGCGCTGGAACGCCTCCTGAAACCAGACTTGGGCTGTAACCGGTGACGTCCAGTCATTGACCGACATAGGAGATATACCGTGACAACGGCTGTAACCATTCCCAGGCACGGGGGCACTGGAGGGCGTACGGCCGTCGCGGCGCGAGCGCGGCAGGTCGTGAAGGCGTACGGCACCGGTGAGACGCGGGTCGTCGCGCTCGACCGGGTGGACGTGGACATCGCCCGCGGGCAGTTCACCGCCATCATGGGCCCGTCCGGCTCCGGCAAGTCGACCCTGATGCACTGCCTGGCCGGGCTCGACACGGTGACCTCGGGCGAGATCTATCTCGACGAGACCGAGATAACGAAGCTCAAGGACAAGAAGCTCACCCAACTCCGGCGCGACCGCATCGGGTTCATCTTCCAGGCGTTCAACCTGCTTCCGACGCTCAACGCGATCGAGAACATCACGCTGCCGATGGACATCGCGGGCCGCAGGCCCGACGCCGCCTGGCTCCAGCAGGTCGTGGAGACCGTGGGGCTGGCCGAGCGGCTCAAGCACCGCCCCACGGAGCTCTCCGGCGGTCAGCAGCAGCGCGTCGCGGTCGCCCGGGCGCTCGCGGCCCGCCCGGAGATCATCTTCGGCGACGAGCCGACGGGGAACCTCGACTCCCGTGCCGGCGCGGAAGTCCTGTCCTTCCTCCGCAAGTCGGTCGACGAGCTGGGCCAGACCATCGTCATGGTCACCCACGATCCGGTCGCCGCCTCCTACGCGGACCGGGTGCTGTATCTCGCGGACGGCTCCATCGTCGACGAGATGTACGAGCCGACCGCCGAGCAGGTCCTCGACCGCATGAAGCACTTCGACGCGCGTGGGCGGACGTCATGACCGTGTGGAAGACCTCGATGCGCAACTTCCTGGCGCACAAGGGCCGGATGGCCCTCTCCGCCGTGGCGGTCCTGCTGTCCGTGGCGTTCGTCTGCGGCAC
This sequence comes from Streptomyces sp. NPDC041970, assembly GCF_055588985.1. Lineage (NCBI taxonomy): Bacteria > Bacillati > Actinomycetota > Actinomycetes > Kitasatosporales > Streptomycetaceae > Streptomyces > Streptomyces sp. NPDC041970. The sequence goes on along the minus strand of NZ_JBVJCD010000049.1, from coordinate 42,376 downwards.
GCTCGTGTTCACCGACACGATGAACACCACCTTCGACAAGCTCTTCGCCGTGTCGTCGCCCGACGTCACGGTCAGCCCGAAGGGGGCCGAGGAGAGCGACGAGCAGCCCGCCGACGGCAAGCCCGCCTCGCTGCCCGCCTCTCTTGTCCAGCAGGTCGCGCGGGCCGACGGGGTGAAGAGGGCGGAGGGAGCCGTCATCTCCCTCGCGGTCACCGTCGTCGACGCCGACAACAAGAACATGGGCTCCGAGACCGGAGCCCCGACCATCGCGAGCAACTGGACCGCGAACGACCTGCGGTCGATGGAGATCACCGCCGGTCACGCCCCCCGCGGCCCCACCGAGATGATGGTCGACGCCGACACCGCGGAGAAGCACGGCCTCGCCCTCGGCGACGAGCTGCGCACCATCGCCGCCACCGGTGACGTCAAGGCGAAGATCAGCGGCATCGCGTCCTTCACGGTCACCAATCCGGGCGCGGCCGTGGTCTACCTCGACACCGCCACCGCCCAGAAGACCCTCCTCGGCGCGCCCGACGTCTTCACCCAGGTCCTGGTGGCCGCCGAGGACGGCGTCAGCGACACCCGGCTCAAGCAGAACGTGGCCGCGGCCCTCGACGGCGCCGCCGCGTACAAGCTCCAGACCCAGCAGGAGGCCGCCGACGCCAACAAGGACTCCATGGGCTCCTTCCTGGACGTCATGAAGTACGCGATGCTCGGTTTCGCCGGGATCGCCTTCCTCGTCGGCATCTTCCTCATCGTCAACACCTTCTCCATGCTGGTCGCCCAGCGGACCCGCGAGATCGGCCTGATGCGGGCCATCGGCTCCAGCCGCAAGCAGGTCAACCGGTCCGTGCTGGTGGAAGCGGTCCTCCTCGGCATCGTCGGCTCCGTGCTCGGCGTCGCCGCGGGCGTCGGAATCGCGGTCGGGCTCATGAAGCTCATGGGCGCCGTGGGCATGGAGCTGTCCACCGAGGACCTCACCGTCGCCTGGACCACCCCCGTGCTCGGTCTCGCGCTCGGCGTCGTCGTCACCGTCCTCGCCGCGTACGTCCCGGCGCGCCGGGCCGGCAAGATCTCCCCGATGGCGGCGCTCCGCGACGCCGGGACCCCTGCCGACGGGCGGTCGGGCCGGGTCAGGGCGGGCATCGGCCTGGTCCTCACCGCGGCCGGCGCCGCGGCCTTGTGGGCGACGACGCAGGCCGACAAGGCGACCGAGGGCTCGACGTTCCTGGGCCTGGGCGTGCTGCTGACCCTGATCGGCTTCATCGTGATCGGCCCGCTGCTGGCCGGAGTGGTGGTGCGGGCGCTCAGCGTCGTCGTCCTGCGGCTGTTCGGCCCGGTCGGTCGGCTGGCCGAGCGCAACGCCCTGCGCAACCCCCGGCGCACGGGGGCGACCGGTGCGGCCCTGATGATCGGGCTCGCTCTCGTGGCCTGCCTGTCCGTCGTCGGGTCGTCCATGGTCGCCTCGGCCACCGAGGAGCTGGACAGGTCGGTCGGCGCTGACTACATCGTCCAGGACGGTTCCACCGGGCGGCCGATCGTGCCGCAGGCCGCCGAGGCCGTGCACGCCGCCCCCGGTATGGAGCACGTGACCGACTACGCCTTCTTCAAGGCGAAGATCACCGCCCCGGACGGCACGACGGAGGACGACGGCCTCGTCGGCGCCGACCCGACGTACCAGCAGGACGTCCGCCGTACGGTCGTCTCCGGCGACCTCGCCCAGGCGTACGGCAAGGACGCCATGTCCGTCGGCGACGCGTACGCCGAGCAGCACGGGATCAAGGTCGGGGACACCCTGACCGTCGCCTTCTCGGGGGGGAAGACCGCGAAGCTGGCGGTCGCGGCCATCACCTCCGACGACACCAACATCGACCGCGGCGCGATGTACGTCAACCTGTCCACGGCCGCCTCCTACGTCCCCGCCGAGCGGATGCCGCAGAACGTGGTGATGTTCGCCAAGGCCGAGGAGGGCAAGGAGACGGAGGCGTACGAGGCGCTCAAGAGCGCCCTGGCCGCGTACCCGGTCTACCAGGTGCAGAACCAGGCCGACTTCAAGGAGAACCTGAAGGACCAGGTCGGCCAGTTGCTGAACATCGTGTACGGGCTGCTCGCCCTGGCGATCATCGTCGCGGTGCTCGGTGTGGTGAACACCCTCGCCCTGTCGGTGGTCGAGCGGACCCGAGAGATCGGCCTGATGCGCGCCATCGGGCTCTCCCGTCGCCAGTTGCGCCGGATGATACGCCTGGAGTCCGTGGTCATCGCCCTGTTCGGCGCGCTGCTCGGGCTGGGCCTGGGGATGGGCTGGGGCACCGCCGCCCAGAAGCTCCTCGCTCTGGAGGGGCTGGAGGTCCTGGAGATCCCGTGGCCGACGATCCTGACGGTCTTCGCCTGCTCCGCGCTCGTCGGTCTGTTCGCCGCTCTCGTCCCGGCCTTCCGGGCGGGCCGGATGAACGTCCTGAACGCCATCGCGACGGACGGGTGAGGAAGGACGGCAACGGGTGAGGTGAGGGGGCCGCGCGACGACGGCGACGGCCCCCCATCACCCCCCTGGGACGACCGCGCCAGACCTCGGGTGTTCTTCCTGCCCCCGAGGCCTGACGCGCTCCCGCGACGCTTCACCGGGAGCCGGAAAACCCAGGCGGCCCCGGCCTGCCCCCGGCCGCCGATCATCCGCCTCGCTTCCGTCCTCGACCGCCGGCCGCACATCCCGCTCCAGCCCGGCCCCCTCGGGTCACACGCCCCGCCGCCCTTCAGGATGGGGGGCGCGGCGCACGCGGCGCCCGCAGCGCTCGGACGCTTACGGCACCCACCGCCCTGGGACGCTCACAGCGTCGGCCCGGAGGCGGCCGGGGCGGTGACAGCCGCCCCCGCGACCACCGCCACGGCGACGGCCCGTCCCGAGGGTGGCCCGGCACCGCCACGGCGACGGCCCGTCCCGGAGGCGGCCCGGCACCGCCCCTCGGCGGCCGGTCGCGGGGGCGGCTGTCACCGCCGGGTCGTACTCTGGAACCCCCGGCCCGTCCCACGTGTCGGGCCCTTCGCGTTGCCCCCTGGCAGCAGCCGGCTGCCAGCAACCCCTGATCACCCGGACGGAAGCCCCATGAGCCTGCACGGTCTGCTGGATGTCGTCGTTACGGACCCCGCCCTCTCCGAGGCGGTGAAGGCAGCCGGGGACGGCCACCGGAGCCACGTCGACCTGGTGGGCCCGCCCGGTGCGCGCCCGTTCGCCGTGGCCGCCCTGGCCCGGCAGACCGGCCGGACCGTGCTGGCCGTCACCGCCACCGGCCGGGAGGCCGAGGACCTGGCGGCCGCGCTGCGCACGTTGCTGCCTCCGGACACCGTGGCGGAGTTCCCGTCCTGGGAGACCCTGCCGCACGAGCGCCTCTCGCCCCGCTCGGACACCGTGGGCCGCCGCCTCGCCGTGCTGCGCCGCCTCGCCCACCCGCGCGAGGACGACCCGGAGACGGGCCCCGTCTCGGTGGTGGTCGCGCCGATCCGCTCCGTGCTCCAGCCGCAGGTCAAGGGGCTGGGCGAGCTCCAGCCGGTGGCCCTGAGCAGTGGGGGGAGCGCGGATCTGGGCGAGGTGGTGGAGGCGCTGGCGGCCGCCGCGTACACACGGGTCGAGCTGGTCGAGAAGCGCGGCGAGTTCGCCGTGCGCGGGGGGATTCTGGACGTCTTCCCGCCGACCGAGGAGCACCCCCTGCGGGTCGAGTTCTGGGGCGACGAGGTCGAGGAGATCCGCTACTTCAAGATCGCGGACCAGCGGTCCCTGGAGGTGGCCGCCCACGGGCTGTGGGCCCCGCCCTGCCGTGAGCTGCTGCTGACCGACGAGGTCCGCGAGCGGGCCGCCGCCCTCGCCGAGGCCCACCCTGAGCTGGGCGAACTGCTCGGCAAGATCGCGGAGGGCATCGCGGTCGAGGGCATGGAGTCGCTGGCCCCGGTCCTGGTCGACGAGATGGAGCTGCTGCTCGACGTCCTGCCGGAGAACGCGATGACCCTGGTCTGCGACCCGGAGCGGGTCCGTACGCGCGCCGCCGACCTGGTCGCCACCAGCCAGGAGTTCCTCCAGGCGTCGTGGGCGGCGAGCGCGGGCGGCGGCGAGGCCCCGATCGACGTGGGCGCGGCCTCGCTGCGGGGCATCGCGGACGTCCGGGAGCACGCCCGCGAGCTGGGCATGATGTGGTGGTCGCTCTCCCCGTTCGCGGCCGACGCCGCCGACGCGGACGGCGACACCCTCCAGCTCTCCATGCACGCCCCGGAGGCGTACCGGGGCGACACCGCCCGCGCGCTCGCGGACACCAAGGGCTGGCTGGCCGACGGCTGGCGCACGGTGTACGTCACCGAGGGCCAGGGCCTCGCCTCCCGCACGGTGGAGGTGCTGAGCGGCGAGGGCGTCCCGGCCCGCCTGGACCCGGACCTGGGCGAGATCTCGCCCTCCCTGGTCCACGTCTCCTGCGGGGCCATCGACCAGGGCTTCGTCGACCCGGCGCTGAAGCTCGCGGTGCTCACCGAGACCGACCTGACCGGCCAGCGCACCGCCACCAAGGACCTGGGCCGGATGCCGGCCCGCCGCCGGAAGACGATCGACCCGCTGACCCTGGAGGCCGGCGACTACATCGTCCACGAGCAGCACGGCGTCGGCCGGTACGTGGAGATGGTGCAGCGCACGGTCCAGGGCGCGACCCGCGAGTACCTGCTCGTCGAGTACGCCCCCGCCAAGCGCGGCCAGCCCGGCGACCGGCTGTACATCCCGACCGACCAGTTGGAGCAGGTCACCAAGTACGTCGGCGGCGAGGCGCCCACCCTGCACCGGCTCGGCGGCGCGGACTGGACGAAGACGAAGCAGCGGGCGAAGAAGGCGGTCAAGGAGATCGCCGCGGACCTGATCAAGCTGTACTCGGCCCGGATGGCGGCCCCCGGCCACGCCTTCGGCGCGGACACGCCCTGGCAGCGGGAGCTGGAGGACGCGTTCCCGTACGCGGAGACCCCCGACCAGTTGTCCACGATCGCCGAGGTCAAGGAGGACATGGAGAAGACGGTCCCGATGGACCGGCTCATCTGCGGCGACGTCGGCTACGGCAAGACGGAGATCGCGGTTCGCGCCGCGTTCAAGGCGGTGCAGGACGGCAAGCAGGTGGCCGTCCTCGTCCCGACCACCCTCCTCGTCCAGCAGCACTACGGCACCTTCACCGAGCGGTACTCCCAGTTCCCCGTCAACGTAAGGGCGCTGAGCCGCTTCCAGTCGGAGTCGGAGTCGAAGGCGACGCTCGAAGGGCTGAGGGACGGTTCGGTCGACCTGGTCATCGGCACGCACCGGCTGTTCTCGGCCGAGACGAAGTTCAAGGACCTGGGCCTGGTCATCGTGGACGAGGAGCAGCGCTTCGGCGTCGAGCACAAGGAGCAGTTGAAGAAGCTCCGCGCCAACGTGGACGTGCTGACGATGTCCGCGACGCCCATCCCCCGTACGTTGGAGATGGCGGTGACCGGCATCCGCGAGATGTCCACGATCACCACTCCGCCGGAGGAGCGCCACCCGGTCCTCACGTTCGTCGGGCCGTACGAGGAGAAGCAGATCGGCGCGGCCATCCGGCGCGAACTGCTCCGCGAGGGCCAGGTCTTCTACATCCACAACCGGGTCGAGTCCATCGACCGGGCCACCGCCCGCCTGCGCGAGATCGTCCCCGAGGCGCGGATCGCCACGGCGCACGGGCAGATGTCCGAACAGGCCCTGGAGCAGGTGGTGGTGGACTTCTGGGAGAAGAAGTTCGATGTCCTGGTCTCCACGACGATCGTCGAGTCCGGCATCGACATCTCCAACGCCAACACGCTGATCGTGGAGCGCGGCGACAACTTCGGCCTCTCCCAACTGCACCAGTTGCGCGGCCGGGTGGGGCGCGGCCGCGACCGGGGGTACGCCTACTTCCTGTATCCCCCCGAGAAGCCGCTCACCGAGACGGCCCACGAGCGCCTGGCGACCATCGCCCAGCACACCGAGATGGGCGCGGGCATGTACGTGGCGATGAAGGACCTGGAGATCCGCGGCGCGGGCAACCTCCTGGGCGGCGAGCAGTCCGGCCACATCGCGGGCGTCGGCTTCGACCTGTACGTCCGCATGGTCGGGGAGGCGGTCGCCGACTACCGGGCCCAGATGGAGGGCGGCGCGGAGGAGGAGCCGCCGTTGGAGGTCAAGATCGAGCTGCCGGTCGACGCCCACGTCCCGCACGACTACGCCCCCGGCGAGCGGCTGCGCCTCCAGGCGTACCGGGCGATCGCCTCGGCCGCGTCGGAGGACGACATCCGCGCGGTCCGCGAGGAGCTGACCGACCGCTACGGCCCCCTGCCCGAGCCGGTCGAGAACCTCCTCCTGGTGGCCGGGCTGCGGATGCTGGCCCGCGCCTGCGGCGTCGGCGAGATCGTGCTCCAGGGCTCCAACATCCGCTTCGCCCCGGTGGAGTTGCGCGAGTCCCAGGAGCTCCGCCTCAAGCGCCTGCACCCCAAGTCGGTCATCAAGCCGACCGCCCACCAGATCCTGGTCCCGCGCCCGACGGCGGGCAGGATCGGCGGCAAGCCGGTCATCGGCCGCGAGCTGCTGGCGTGGACGGGCGAGTTCCTGACGACGATCCTGGGCTCGTGATGTGAGCCCCGCCGCGGCGGCCCCGCCCGGTCCTCCGGCGGGGCCGCCGGGGCGGCGAGGGACGCCGGGGCCGCGACGGCACGGCCGTACCGCTGAGGGCGCGGAGCTGAGGCGGGAGGGGGCGGCCGCCCTCCCCTTCCGGGAGGGCGGCCACCGCCAGTGGGTCGGGGCCGATCCGCAGGACGGCGTCATGTCCGGGCGACCGGTGGCCCGGCGGTCATGGAAGCGGTTCGGCGGGGAAGACGCCCATAGGATTCCCGGCGTCCGGCTCTCTCCCGTCAGGATGGCTCCCTGTGATACCTCCCCGTGCGTACCGAGCGGCCCTGCCCGCGTTGAGCGTCTGCGTCGTGCTGGCCCTGGCCGGGTGCCGACCCGGCGAAGTCCCCGCGGACGGGGGCGGGTCGAGCGGTGTGCGGGGCGGCGGCGGGGGGTTCGGGGCGAGCCCGCTGGACAACCCCGACGGTACGAAGCCGGGGCTGGCGCCCCTCACCTCCGACGCGGACCGGGCAGCCGCCCGGCGCGTCATCGAGAAGGTGGCGACGAAGGGGCGCGGCCCGAAGACCGGCTACGAGCGGCGGAAGTTCGGTTACGCCTGGAAGGACGGGGTCGACGGGATCCCGCTCGCCCGGAACGGCTGCGACACGCGCAACGACCTGCTGGCCCGCGACGGTGAGGACGTCGAGCACCGGTCGGGTTCGAACTGCGTGGTCGTCGCGATGACGCTCAAGGACCCGTACACCGGTGGGACGATCTCCTGGCGCAAGAAGCGGGCGACCGAGGTGCAGATCGACCATGTGATGCCGCTGTCCTACGACTGGCAGATGGGCGCTTCCCGCTGGAACGAGGCGAAGCGGGAGCAGATCGCCAACGACCCGCTCAACCTCCTGCCGGTGGACGGCCCGGCCAACAACGCCAAGCGGGACTCGGGCCCCGCCTCCTGGCTGCCGCCGTACAAGCCCGTCCGCTGCTCGTACGCGGTGCGGTTCGCCCAGGTCTCGCTGAAGTACGAGCTGCCCGTCACCGCCGCGGACAAGCGGGCCATGCTCGCGCAGTGCGGCGGCTGACCGGGGGAGCGGGCCCGTCCGGCGGAGCCGCGAGCGCGGCCCCGCCGGAGCGTTCGCGGGCGTACGGCTAGACCTTGCCGCCGCAGATGACGTTGAACGGCCGGCCGAGTGCCATGGTCAACTGCATCGGCTCGGTGGTCGCCGCCGGGCACTGGTCCTTCGTGTCGACGAGGCCGAGCACCTTGAAGGCGTCCGACCCGGCCGAGGCGCAGGCGATCTCCTTGGCGGTCGACGTCACGCAGTCGCCGTCGACCAACTGCCCGCCGCCGGCGCCCGCGTCACCGGGGTGGTCCCCGGACAGGTTGCGGCCGCACACGGTGTTGGTGGGGATGCCGCCGCCCTTCGCGTCGTCGCCCGAGCCGAAGACCCGCGACACCTGGATGATCAGGTCGGTGCCGGCCGGGCACTGGATGGCGTTGGGCAGGATGCTCGCGCTCTTGACCTCCAGGGCCTTGAACGTCGCCCCGGACTCGTCGCAGTCGAAGGCGCGGTAGCCGTCCGGCGCGTTGTCGGGGTCGGGCCCGCCGCAGTCGCCGATCTCCCACGAACCGCCCTTGCCGTCCGAGGCGGACGTGGGCGACGAGGAGGCGGAGGAGGACGCGTCGTCATCTCCGAAGACCTTGGACGCCCCGTAGCTGAGGCCGAGGAGCAGCGCGATCACCAGCAGGCTCTGCAGACATCCCGCACCTCTCCGGGGGCGGGGCGGCGTGGTGCCTTGCGGGTTCATCAAGGGACTCCTCAAGCCGTGTTCGTTCTCGGACACGGGTGGGGACGCGGCATGAACACCTCATGGTTCCGGCCGCTGGGCACCGGTTCCGGCCGCGGCCGGCCGCTGTCCGGGCGGTGGCCGACCGGCCCGCCCACGGGCCCCCGTGCCCCGGCCCGACGGCGGGGATAATCGCTGTTCGGGGCGGTGCGGGCTCCCTAGGGTGAGCCGCATGGACCTCAAGATCACCACGCTCGCCGAGCGCCCCGACCTCGCGGACGCCCTCGACGGGATGCCGGACACCTGGCCGGAGTTCGTCCTGGAGGACATCGTCGGCTGGGCCAACTTCGCCCGTATCGCGGTCGAGTTCCCGCGGTACGTGCTGGTCGCCACCGACGCGGAGGGCACGGTGGTCGCCCGTGCCTACAGCGTCCCGTTCGCGCTGGACGCTCCCGGACGCGGGAGTCTGCCGGCCGGGGGCTGGGACCGGATGCTGCTCTGGGCCTTCTCGGACCTGCGGCGCGGGCGGGCGCCGGACACCGTGGGCGCGATCGAGATCACGGTGGCCACCGGTCACCAGGGCAAGGGCCTGTCCGGTCGGATGCTCGCCGCGCTGCGCGACAACGCGCGGCGGCTCGGCTTCCGGGAGGTCGTCGCCCCGGTGCGGCCGAGCGGCAAGCACCTGCGGGCCGAACTGCCGATGGAGGAGTACGCCCGGCTCACCCGCCCCGAGGACGGGCTGCCCGAGGACCCCTGGCTGCGGGTCCACGTCCGGGCCGGCGGGGTCGTCGACTCGGTCGCCCCGGTGTCGATGACCGTGAGCGGCACGCTCGCGCAGTGGCGGGAGTGGACCGGGCTGCCGTTCGACACCGACGGCCCGGTGCACGTGCCGGGGGCGCTCGTCCCGGTGCACTGCGCCGCCGCGCACGGGTACGCCGTCTACACCGAGCCCAACGTCTGGGTGCGCCACCGGGTGTGACACCGCCGCCGGGAGGCGTGAGGCCGTCGGGAGGTGCGCGGCCGTCGGGAGGTGCGGGTCGACTGCCCGTACGCACCGGGCCGCGCGTGGACCGGTGGCCGACACCCGCGCCGCTCCCCGGCGACGCGCCCCTCGACGCGGCAAGAGGCGACGCGGCAAGAGGCGACGCGGCAAGGGGCGGTGCGGCAAGACGCGACGCGGCAAGAGGCGGTGCGGCAAGAGGCGGTGCGGCAAGAGGCGGCGCGGCAAGGGGCGGCGCGGCAAGGGGCGGCGCGCCCCGACGAACGGCCGGTCCGCACGCGGTGCGACAGCCGCGGACCGACGGACGGCACGGCCTCACCGGCGAGCCCCACCACAACGGTTGAGCACCGCCGGGGCCGGTTCGTCGGCGCCGGTGTATACGCTCATCGCACACGTCCGCCATTCGCCTCCAGGAGCAGCACATGCACGGCTACGGACCCTCGCCGCAGCAGCAGTCGCAGCCGTCGCGGCCCCGGCCGTCCTCGGCGACGCTCGCCACCGTGCGCGTGGTCCTCGTGGCGGTGACCGTGCTGAGCTGCGGCATGTTGGGCTGGGTGGCCATGCTGCGGCTCGCGCTCGTCACCCGCAGGCCCCGCGACTGGGCCCTGCTGCTGGCCGCGGTCGTCCTCAACGCCGGGCTGTTCGCCTTCATCCTGGCCACCCCGGACGACCCCGACGCCATGTCCGACGCCCAGGCGACGGTCCTGTGCGCCTGGCTCCTCTGCATGATGGCCGCGGTGATCAGCTACTACCTGTACGCGGAGACCCGCCACTACCACGCGGTGCGCGGCCCCCTGCCCGTACACGCCGCCCCGGCCGCGTACCAGCGGTTCCCCGCCCAGCCCAACCCGTACACCGTCCAGACCCCGCCGCCGGCGCCCCCGCCCCGCCGCCTGGACCAGGTCAGGGCCGAGCTGGACGAGCTGAGCGACTACCTCCGCAAGGAGGGCGGGAGCCGGTGAGCGGCCGGACCATCGCCGACCGGTACGAGCTGGCGTCCGTCCTCGGCCAGGGCGGCATGGGCCAGGTGTGGACCGCGTACGACCGGCGCCTGGACCGCCGCGTCGCCGTGAAGCTGCTGCGCCCGGACCGGGTCGCCGGGCCCGCCGGCAGCGACGCGGCCGACGAGCTGCACCGCCGGTTCGCCCGCGAGTGCCGGGTCACCGCGCAGGTCGACCACCCCGGCCTGGTCACCGTGCACGACGCGGGCGAGGACGGCGGCGACCTCTACCTGGTCATGCAGTACGTCGAGGGCGCGGACCTCGCCGACCACCGGGCCGAGCGGGACCCCTACCCCTGGCCGTGGGCCGTCGCGGTCGCCGCCCAGCTCTGCGCCGTCCTGTGCGCGGTGCACGCCGTGCCGATCGTCCACCGCGACCTCAAGCCCCGCAACGTGATGATCCGCCCCGACGGCACCCTCACCGTCCTCGACCTGGGCGTCGCCGCCGTCCTCGACACCGACACCACCCGGCTCACGCACACCGGCACACCGATCGGCTCCCCGGCGTACATGGCCCCCGAGCAGGCGATGGGCGGCGCGGTCGGCCCGTACACCGACCTCTACGCCCTCGGCGTGCTCCTGCACGAACTGCTCAGCGGGGACGTGCCGTTCGCCGGGTCCACCGCGCTCGGCGTGCTCCACCGCCACCTGTACGAGCCGCCGGTCCCCGTCCGGCGGCTCCGTCCCGAGGTCCCCGCCCCGCTCGAAGCGCTCGTGCTGCGGCTGCTCGCCAAGGACCCGCAGGCCCGGCCCGCGTCCGCGCTGGAGGTGTACGAGGAGTTGGCCCCGCTGCTGCCCGCGCGCGGGGCCCCCGCCGGGCCGCTCGACCCGACCCGCCCGTTCCTGCGCCCGCACGCCCCGTGGCCGGACCGGGCCGCGCCCCCCGCGCCCCCGCCGTTCGCCGTCCCGGTCCCGCCGCCCTCGGCTCCGCCCACCCCGCCGCCGTACCCCGCCGCCCCGGCGGGCCGCCCGGACGCCACGCCGTACCCCGTCCTCCCGCCGCACACCCCGCCCGCGCCCGCCCGGCCGGACGTGGCCCAGGCGGTGGACGAGGTCAAGCGGCTGCTCGGGGAGGGCCGGATCACGCAGGCCGTGGACATCCTCGGCGCCACCCTCCCGGCCGCCGCGGCCGAGCACGGCGAGCACTCGCCCGTCGTCCGCATCCTGCGCAAGCAGTACGCGGCGACCCTGATGGACGACGGCCAGTACCGCCGCGCCCTGCCCGAGCTGCGCCGCCTCGCCGAGGACCGCGCCGCCGAGGCGGGACCGGCCGACGCCCAGGTCCTCCAGTTCCGCCACGACGCCGCCCAGTGCCTCGAACAGCTCGGGGAGGCCGCGGCCGCGCTCGGCGAGTACCGCGCGGTCCTGCCGTACTACGAGAACGCCTACGGGACGGCCTCCCGCGACCCCGGCCGCGCCCTCGACATCCGCCACCGCATCGGCCAACTGCTCCTCGCGGTCGGGGACCACACGGCGGGCCGGGCCCAGCTCCAGGCCGTGCTGTTCGACGCCGAGCGCGGTTACGGGCCGCACCACCCGCTCCCCCTGGAGCTGCGCCGCCTCCTGAGCCACCAGCGGGACGTCCGCGGCGGCTGACACCCCCCGTGCCCCGGCCACATCCCCAACTCCTCCCGAATCGTTGGTCGAACCAGTGGCACACGCCACATCCACTGCCTACCATCGATCACCGCAAGGCCTTGTGCACCGATGCACAAACTCTCCACGGGAGGCTCCTTTGCACCGCCGTCGTCGCACCGCGCTCTCCACCGCCGCCGCACTCCTCCTCGCCGCGCCGCTCCTCGCGGCCTGCGGCGACCAGGCCCACCCCGGCGCCGCGGCCGTCGTCGGCGGCGAGCGGATCGAGGTGTCGTCGGTCCAGGCCGACGCCGCGGCCGTCCGCAGCGCCCAGAAGGACGCCCCGCAGGGCGCCCAACTGGTCACCGCCTCGGGCCAGCTCAACCGCGCCAAGCTGCACGGGTTGATCTTCGGCCGCATCCTGGACCGGGCCGCCGAGGACGCGGGCGTCACGGTCACCCGCAAGGAGATCCAGGAGACGCGGCTGGCCAACCGCGCCGACCACGGCGGCGAGGAGCAGCTCCGGGCGATGATGCTCCGGCAGCGCTGGGTCGCACCGGACCAGATCGACGCCGACATGCGCCAGCAGGTCCAACTCTCCAAGCTCGCGAAGGCGCTCGGCGCGGACCTCGGGACCCCCGCCGGGGAGAAGGCGGTCGGCGAGGCGCTGGCGGCGGCGTCGAAGGCGCTCGCCATCGACGTCAACCCGCGCTTCGGCGCCTGGGACGACAAGGAGATGCGCCTCGGCGCGTACAAGGCCCCCTGGATCACCCAGGTCACCGAGACCACCCCGCAGGACCCCCGCGGCGGCGCCTGAACCGGCCGGGACCCGGCCGACCGCGGGCGCCCGCGCCCCTCGGGGCGCGCGGTAGGTTCCCAGGGTGAACGCCGAAGACCCCGCAGACCCCCAGAACCCCGGCCGCCTCGTCCTGCTCACCGTCAGCCACCGGGTCGCGCCCGGCCTGCTGTCCTGGCCGGCCTGGCAGGCGCTGCACACGGCCGACCGGGTCCTGTGCGCCGACCCGGACCACCCGCACCTGCCCTACCTGCGCGAGGCGGGCGTCGCCGTCGAACACGCCGCCCCCGCGGCCGGTGAGCTGGTCGACGCCTGCGCGGGCGGCCGCAGCGTCGTCGTCCTGGCCGGCGGCGAGGGTGACCGCGCCCTGACCGACGGCCTGGCCCGCCTCGGCGGCTCGGGCCGGGTGCGGATGCCGGACCTGGAGCTGCTTCCCGGCTCCTACGACCTGCCCGGCGCCCGCCTCCTGGACCTGGTCCAGGTCATGGACCGGATTCACCGCACGTGCCCGTGGACCTCGCGACAGACGCACCGGGGCCTGGCCAAGTACGCCATCGAGGAGGCGTACGAGCTGGTCGAGGCGATCGAGGACGGCGACCGGGACGAGTTGCGCGAGGAGTTGGGCGACGTCCTGCTCCAGGTCGTCCTGCACGCGCGCATCGCGGAGGACGGCCGCCCCGAGGACGGGGAGGAGCCGTTCTCCGTCGACGACGTCGCGGGCGGCCTCGTCGAGAAGCTGATCCACCGCCACCCGCACGTCTTCGGCGACGCGAGCGCCGAGACCCCGGAGGAGGTCCGCGCGCACTGGCTGCGCACCAAGGCGGTCGAGAAGCAGCGCACCTCGGTCACCGAGGGCGTCCCGCTCGGCCAGCCCGCCCTGGCCCTCGCGGCGAAGCTCGCGGGCCGCGTCCGCACCGCCGGGCTGGACGTCCCGCTGCCCGCCGGCGACACGGTCGGCCACGAACTCCTCGCCCTCGCCGCGGCCGCCGAGGCGGACGGCGCCGACCCGGAGGCCGCACTGCGCACCGCCGCCCGCGCCTACCGCGATGCGATCGTGGCGGCGGAGGGCTGAGCGGTACGGGGCCGGCGGGGGCGTCCGGCGGGCTGGTCCCGGTGACGGGCGAGCCGCGGCCGGACCGGAGCCGGGCCGCCTCCGAACCATGAGCGGGCCGAAGCCGGGCCGCCTCGCACGCGCCGGTCACCGACCGCCCGTGCGCGCGGCGGATCCGTGTCCCGTCGTTCTGGCTGGACCGGGCGGCCGGGACCGGGAGCCGGACGGCCGCGCTCCGCTCCACGCGGCTGCGGGCGGCCGGGGAGGAGCCGCCCGATACCGTCGAGGGGTGAACGACAGCCCCGCCGACACCCCCGCCACCTCCGGCACCCCCGCCGACACCCCCGCCACCTCCGGCACCCCCGCCGACCCCCCGGCCACCTCCGCCGACGCCCCGGCCATCCCCGCCGACCCCCCGGCCACCTCCGCCGACGCCCCGGCCACGCCCGGCACCTCCGCCGGGGGCCCCGGCCGCTCCGGCAGCCCCGCCGACGCCCCGGCCACGCCCGGCAGCGCAGCCGCCACCCCCGCCACCTCCGGCAGCCCCACCGAAGCCCCCGCGACCGCCGACGCCCCCGCACCCCCCGGCTGCCCCCGCGCAGCCGCCGCCCCGCCCGCCCCCGCCCTCTTCACCTGGGAGTTCGCCACCGACCCGTACCCCGCCTACGCCTGGCTGCGCGAGCACAGCCCCGTGCACCGCACCGCGTTGCCCAGCGGGGTCGAGGCCTGGCTCGTGACCCGGTACGGGGACGCCCGGCAGGCGCTCGCCGACGCCCGGCTCTCCAAGAACCCGGTGCACCACGCGGAGTCGGCGCACGCCAAGGGCAAGACGGGCATTCCGGGGGAGCGCAACGCGGAGCTGACGACCCATCTGCTCAACATCGACCCGCCGGACCACACACGGCTGCGCCGGCTCGTGTCCAAGGCGTTCACCCCGCGCCGGATCGCGGAGTTCGCGCCCCGCGTGCAGGAGCTGACGGACCGGCTCATCGACGACTTCGTGGAGCGGGGCTCGGCCGACCTCATCCACGACTTCGCCTTCCCGCTCCCCATCTACGCCATCTGTGACCTGCTCGGCGTTCCGCGCGAGGACCAGGACGACTTCCGGGACTGGGCGGGCATGATGATCCGGCACGGCGGCGGGCCGCGCGGCGGGGTCGCCCGGTCGGTGAAGAAGATGCGCGGCTACCTCGCCGAACTCATCCACCGCAAGCGGGAGAACCCCGGCGACGACCTCATCTCCGGTCTGATCCGGGCCAGCGACCACGGCGAGCACCTCACGGAGAACGAGGCCGCCGCGATGGCCTTCATCCTGCTGTTCGCCGGCTTCGAGACGACGGTGAACCTGATCGGCAACGGCGTCTACGCCCTGCTCCGCCACCCCGAGGAGCGCGCCCGGCTCCAGACCTCCCTGGACGCGGGGGAGAGCGGGCTGCTGGAGACCGGGATCGAGGAGCTGCTGCGGTTCGACGGGCCGGTGGAGCTCGCGACCTGGCGGTACGCCACCGAGCCGCTGACGCTGGGCGGCTGCCGGATCGCCGCCGGGGACCCCGTCCTGGTGGTGCTGGCGGCGGCCGACCGGGACCCGGAGCGGTTCGCGGACCCGGACGTCCTGGACCTGACCCGGCGTGACAATCAGCACCTCGGCTACGGGCACGGCATCCACTACTGCCTGGGGGCGCCGCTGGCCCGGCTGGAGGGCCAGACCGCCCTGGCGACCCTGCTGGAGCGCCTTCCGGACCTGCGGCTCGCGGGGGAACCGGCCGATCTGCGCTGGCGCGGCGGGCTCATCATGCGGGGGTTGCGCACCCTGCCGGTGACGTTCACACCGGGCAGCCGCCGCACGGAAGATGACGCGCAGTCACCACCGTGATGTGCACGTGATCTCCGCTGCATCGACTTGTGACACGCGTTCGAGTCCCGCTAGGTTCACGGTTCGACGCGTCGGTCGCTCGTCGCCCACGCGTCACCTGCGTACCGGCGCACGCCCGCAGGGGCGGAGCCCGGTGCCCAGTACCCGCTCGTCAGTCGCACGGAAGGCATACCCATGGGCTCCGCGAACGGCCGACACCGCCGCCCTCGCCAGGCACCCGCCCTCGTCGTCGCCGCAGGCGTGGCCGGATCGGCCATCGCCATCCCGCTGCTCGGCGCGAGCGGCGCGCACGCGGCGGAGGCCGCCACCTGGGACCGGGTCGCGGAGTGCGAGAGCGGCGGCATGTGGAGCGCCGACCTCGGCAACGGCCACTACGGCGGCCTCCAGTTCTCGCAGGAGACCTGGGAGGCGTACGGCGGCACGTCCTACGCGCCCCGCGCCGACCTGGCCAGCCGCTCGCAGCAGATCGCCATAGCCGAGAAGGTCCTGGCCGACCGGGGGCCCAAGGCGTGGCCCAGTTGCGCGGTCATCTCCGGCCTCGTGGCGGACGGCTCCCTGCCCGGCGTCGATCCGGGCGCGACGCCGTCCGCCGACCCCGCGGACGGGACGGACACAGCGGGTACTTCGGGCGGTTCGGGCGAGAAGGGCGCAACCGGCGGGTCCGGCGGGTCCGGTGAGTCCGGCGGGTCCGGCGGGTCCGGCGAGTCCGGCGAGTCCGGCGAGAAGAGTGGAACCGTCGAGCCCGACGAGGGCGGTACGAAGGACGAGAGACGTACGGAGCGGCGGAGCGGCACGCCCGCCCCCGCCACGACCCCCACCTCCCCGCCCGCGCCGACGGGAGCCCCCGACGCCGTGGAGCCCTCCACCGCGCCTGACGCCTCGACGGGTGACGAGCGCACCGGCGGAAAGCACCGGGGCGCCCCGGACCCGGAGGAGACCGGCCCGGCGGCCGGGCCCGACGGCGTACGGGAGTCCGGCCGGCACGCCTCGCGGGGCGAGGACGGCGCGCGGGACGGCGCGACCCCGGACGGGGCGTACACGGTGCGGGCCGGTGACAGCCTCTGGGCGATCGCCGACGCGCGCGAGCTGCCCGGCGGCTGGAGCGGCCTGTACGCGACCAACAAGGACGTCATCGGCTCCGACCCGGACCTGATCCTGCCCGGCCAGAGCCTGGACCTGGGCCTGGGTCAGCAGGCGGAGCGGGACGAGCGGGAGAGCGCCGGAGCGCCCGCCGCCGACTGACGTACCGAGGGGCCTGTGCGACCCCTGTGCGCGCCCTGTGCGGGGCCCGACGCGGTTTCCGCGCGGGCCCCGTCCGCGTATCGGCGCACCTCCGCGCGCGTGAGCCCGCGCACGCTCCCGTACGGAAGCCCGAGGGCCCCTCGTACGGGAAACCCGCGCGCCCGCGCACGCTGCAAGAGCCCCCTACGGGCGCGTGCACGCGCCCTCACGCGTGAGCCCGCGCGCGGAAGCCCGAGAGCCTCTCGTGCGGGAGCGCGCAACCGCCCCCGCCCAGCTCCCCGCGCGGGTTCCCCAGGGCGAAAAGCCGGGAAAATCCCCGGCAGTTCACCAGCCTATGTCCGCTTTTGCGTAAGTGAGACATGGATCTCTTTGCCTCAACTGGCCGATTCCGTCCGGCGGGTCCGCCCAGATCGCCTCCGACCTGCGGAAACGACCCGTCAGTGCGGGGAGCTAAGTGGCGATTGCCGTGTATGTCCATCTTTGAATGTCGGGGTTGCCTGTGTTTACGGTCGGAACCGCTCGCACCGCGGGCCCCGTCGACCGTCACGCCGAATCCTGCCGTCGGTCGAAGGGAACAGACGCGTAAAGCGCCGTAGGCAGGAGCGGGGGACCCAGGTAGGCCGCCGGGTCCGGACGCCTCGTCGAAGGACGGGGACGGACGGGACCGGCTAGGGGTGAAGACGTGCGCAAGGTCGCGCGTCCGGGCAACTCATCAGCCCGAACCCGACAGCTCACCTCGTAGGCGTCGGTGAGGAGATACGTTCCATGCTGCTGAACAGCAAGGGCAAGCACCGCCGCCCGTCCAAGGCCGTCCGCGTCGCCACTCTGGCGGGTGTCGCCGGCGCCGCCGTCGCCATGCCGCTGATGGGCGCGACCGGCGCCTCCGCCGCCTCCGTCGAGACCTGGGACGCCGTCGCCCAGTGCGAGTCCGGCGGCAACTGGTCCATCAACACCGGCAACGGCTACTACGGCGGGCTGCAGTTCTCGCAGTCGAGCTGGGCCGCCGCCGGCGGTACGCAGTACGCCTCGCGCGCCGACCTGGCCTCCAAGGACCAGCAGATCGCCACCGCCGAGAAGCTGCTCGACATGCAGGGTCCGGGCGCCTGGGCCTGCGCCGGAGCGGGCGGCCTCACCAACGACGGTGTGGACCCCGGTGTGAACGCCGGCTCCGGCCAGTCCGAGAAGTCGACCGAGCAGGCGCAGCCGCGGCAGGCGCAGCCCGAGCGCCGGGCCGAGCAGCCCACCACGCGCAGCGAGCAGCGCACCGCTCCGCGGGCCGAGAGCAAGAAGACCGTCACCACCCCGACCGGCGAGAAGGTCAAGAAGGGCGACGGCGAGTACGAGGTCAAGGCCGGCGACACCCTGAGCACCATCGCTCAGAAGGAAGGCGTCAAGGGCGGCTGGAGCAAGCTCTTCCAGCTCAACGACGACATCGTCGAGGAAGCCGACCTGATCTTCCCCGGTCAGCAGCTCCACCTGAAGTAACCGGAGTCTCTCCTCCCCGGAGGGAGGGGTCCGGCGGTCCCTCCCTCGCACGGCCCCCCGGCCCGGCGCGCTCTCCCCCGTGCGCGCCGGGCCGGGGTCGTGGTGAGGGGGCGGGCGGTCCGTTCACCTCTTGTCGTTACCGCCCGGTAGGTTCCAGGGATTCGTCCCGTCATGAGGGTCCTTGGGTGCTTTTTCGTCCCAGGAGTCGGGCGGTCGGCCGACGGAGAGGGCCGCGCCGGTTAGGCTCGTGTCGCAAGGCCACCGTGACCCTGCACAACCAGTGTCATTCCCAGAAGGAGATGCCTCGTGCCGTCCATCGACGTCGTCGTAGCCAGGGAAATCCTCGACTCACGGGGGAACCCCACGGTCGAGGTCGAGGTCGGCCTCGACGACGGCAGCACCGGTCGTGCTGCTGTTCCGTCCGGCGCCTCCACCGGTGCGTTCGAGGCCATCGAGCTTCGTGACGGCGACCCCAACCGCTACCAGGGCAAGGGCGTGGAGAAGGCCGTCCTCGCCGTCATCGAGCAGATCGGCCCGGAGCTGGTCGGGTACGACGCCACCGAGCAGCGCCTGATCGACCAGGCGATGTTCGACCTGGACGCCACCGAGAACAAGGCCTCGCTCGGCGCCAACGCCATCCTCGGCGTCTCGCTCGCCGTCGCGCACGCCGCCTCCGAGGCGTCCGACCTGCCGCTCTTCCGCTACCTCGGCGGCCCGAACGCGCACCTGCTGCCCGTTCCGATGATGAACATCCTCAACGGCGGGTCGCACGCCGACTCCAACGTGGATATCCAGGAGTTCATGATCGCGCCGATCGGCGCGGAGTCCTTCTCCGAGGCCCTGCGCTGGGGCGCGGAGATCTACCACACCCTGAAGAAGGTCCTCAAGACCAAGGGCCTGTCCACCGGACTCGGCGACGAGGGCGGCTTCGCCCCGAACCTGGAGTCCAACCGCGCCGCCCTGGACCTCATCGTCGAGGCCATCAAGGAAGCCGGCTACGTCCCCGGCCGCGATGTCGCGCTCGCGCTCGACGTGGCCGCGTCCGAGTTCTACAAGGACGGCGTCTACGAGTTCGAGGGCAAGTCCCGCTCGGCCGCCGAGATGACCGAGTACTACGAGGAGCTCGTCTCCGCCTACCCGCTGGTCTCCATCGAGGACCCGCTGTACGAGGACGACTGGGCCGGCTGGAAGGTCATCACCGACCGCCTGGGCGCCAAGGTCCAGATCGTCGGCGACGACCTCTTCGTCACCAACCCGGAGCGCCTGGCCCGCGGCATCGAGGAGGGCTCCGCCAACGCCCTGCTCGTCAAGGTCAACCAGATCGGTTCGCTGACCGAGACCCTGGACGCCGTCGAGCTGGCCCAGCGCAACGGCTTCAAGTGCATGATGTCGCACCGCTCCGGCGAGACCGAGGACGTCACCATCGCCGACCTCGCCGTCGCCGTGAACTGCGGCCAGATCAAGACCGGCGCCCCGGCCCGCTCGGACCGCGTCGCCAAGTACAACCAGCTCCTGCGCATCGAGGAGATCCTCGACGACGCCGCGGTGTACGCGGGACGCTCCGCGTTCCCGCGCTTCAAGGGCTGATCCGGGCGGCCCGTTCCGGGCCGAGGGCATAGCCTCCGTCCGTCCCCGCACTCGGTCCCGTACCGTGTGCGGGGACGGACGTGCGTAACGGGGAGGCGGGAGACATGGCCGGGAAGGACCGCGACCGGTTCTCCACCTCGACCAGGCTGCGGCTGCTCGGG
The DNA here is from genome assembly GCF_055588985.1 of Streptomyces sp. NPDC041970. Taxonomy (NCBI): domain Bacteria; kingdom Bacillati; phylum Actinomycetota; class Actinomycetes; order Kitasatosporales; family Streptomycetaceae; genus Streptomyces; species Streptomyces sp. NPDC041970. The sequence continues at coordinate 22,202 of NZ_JBVJCD010000049.1, read as the reverse complement.
GAGCAGACCGCGGCACGGGTGTACCGCTCCCAGAGCCGCCGCCAGGACCGCCGCTCCCGGCTGACCGGCCGGGCCGCGTTCCTGGCGCTGGTCGTCTGCTCCCTGGTGGTGGCGCTCGCCTACCCGATGCGGCAGTACGTCTCCCAGCGCGACGACATCGCGGAGCAGGAGCGGCTCGCGGAGCAGGCCGAGCGGCGCACCGAGGAGCTGCGGGACGAGAAGGCCCGCCTCCAGGACGACGCCTACATCATGCGCCTGGCCCGCCGCCACCTCCATTACGTGCGGCCCGGCGAGATCGGCTACACCGTGGCCGACCCCGACGCGGCCGAGGACCGCCGCGGAGAGCCGGGGGAGAACGACCGCCCCTGGCACTCGAACCTCTGGGACGGCGTCGACGGCGCCGACCGCGACTGACCCGACCGCACGTCCACCCGCACCCACCCGCACGCATCTCTCACGAGCTTTCGAGCAGAACCAAGGCAGGCATGGAAACGCCCCCTCCGCAGACCGAGTCCACCCCGCCCACCGACGCGGACATCGCCGCGTTCGAGCAGCAGCTCGGCCGGCCGCCGCGCGGACTGCGCGCCATCGCGCACCGCTGCCCCTGCGGCAACCCGGACGTGGTGGAGACCCAGCCCCGTCTGGAGGACGGCACGCCGTTCCCGACGACGTACTACCTGACCTGCCCCCGCGCGGCCTCGGCGATCGGCACGCTGGAGGCCAACGGGGTCATGAAGGAGATGACGGCCCGGCTGGAGTCCGACCCGGAGCTGGCCGCCGCCTACCGCGCCGCGCACGAGGACTACATCGCCCGCCGCGACGCCATCGAGGTCCTGGAGGGGTTCCCGAGCGCGGGCGGGATGCCGGACCGGGTGAAGTGCCTGCACGTCCTGGTCGGCCACTCGCTGGCCGCCGGGCCCGGCGTGAACCCGCTGGGCGACGAGGCCATCGCGCTGCTGCCCGAGTGGTGGGCCAAGGGCCCGTGCGTCACCCCGTGCGTACCGACGGGCGAGGACGGGGAGGGCCGCTTCGCCGCCCGCCCCCTCGACGGGTCCGCCGAGGGGGAGCAGGCGTGACGCGGGTGGCCGCCGTCGACTGCGGTACGAACTCCATCCGGCTGCTCGTCGCCGACGCGGACCCGGCCACCGGCGCCTTCACCGAGCTGGACCGGCGGATGACGATCGTCCGTCTCGGCCAGGACGTCGACCGCACCGGCCGGCTCGCCCCCGAGGCGCTGGAGCGGACGTTCGCGGCCTGCCGCGAGTACGCCGCCGCGATCGAGGAGCTGGGCGCGGAACGCGTCCGCTTCGTCGCCACCTCCGCCTCCCGCGACGCCGAGAACAGCGACGCGTTCGTCCGGGGCGTACGGGACATCCTGGGCGTCGAGCCCGAGGTGATCAGCGGCGACCAGGAGGCCCAGCTCTCCTTCGACGGCGCGACCAAGGAGCTGACCGGCGACGACGGCCTCGCGACGCCGTACCTCGTCGTCGACATCGGCGGCGGCTCCACCGAGTTCGTCCTCGGCTCCCGTACGGTCGACGCCGCCCGCTCCGTCGACGTCGGCTGCGTCCGCATGACCGAACGCCACCTGGTGGCGGACGGGGCCCCCGTGGACCCGCCCACGCCCGAGCGGATCGCCGCGATCCGCGCGGACGTGGAAGCCGCCCTCGACACCGTCGAGCAGACCGTCCCGCTCACCGGGGCGGGCAGCCTCGTCGGCCTCGCCGGCACGGTCACCACGGTCGCCGCCATCGCGTTGGACCTCGCGGAGTACGACTCCGAGGCCATCCACCACTCCCGCGTCTCCCTCGCCCAGGTCCGCGCGATCACCGACCGCCTGCTCACCTCCACCCACGAGGAGCGCGCGACGATCGGCGCGATGCACCCCGGCCGGGTCGACGTGATCGGCGCGGGGGTGCTCGTCCTGCTCGCGGTGATGGAGCGGACGGGAGCGCGGGAGGTCGTCGTGAGCGAGCACGACATCCTGGACGGCATCGCCTGGAGCGCCGCGGGCTGACCGGCCCTGACCACCGGCGGAGCGCGCGGTGGTGGACGCACGGGTGACGCCGTCGGACGCGGCGTCCCGCGGAGGGCGGAGGGTGGCTTCGGCATCCTCGGACGCGGTGCTCGCGGCCGTGGTCGGCGCGGTGGTCGACGGCACCCTGGGGCCGTTCGGATCGGCCCGCCCCCAGGCCGACCGCCCCACCCCGCTCACCCGCGTCGCCACCTGCCCTTTTGAGCTGTGCGACGGCCGCGGAGGGGGCCCGGACGCGTCCCTCCGGGGCCCGCCGCCGCAAACTTCGTGAACTTCTTCACAAGAGATTCAGCCCCGTCGGGCCCCGTCCGGGCCCTCCAGGGCCGTCCGGGTCATCCGCGAGGCCGCGTACGGCGGGCGTGGGTGTGTTCTCCGGGCACCGCTTCGCGGGGGAGCGGGATGCTGGTCCACCCGGTCCCGGCGGCCAACGACCAGCTCACAAGCGGTGAACAACGATTCCGGGGACGCCGTGGTTCCCTTCCGGGCCCATGACCTGGGTCACGTGGGCGGCGAAGTGTAGCAGAGGGTCGGCCCAACCTTGTGAAGGGGCTCACGAGCTGCCCCCTCCGGAGGGGTGGATACTCGATGGCATGAGCACCACGGAGCGTCCCAGGATTCTCGTTGTAGGCGGTGGGTACGTAGGCCTGTACGCAGCTCGTCGCATTCTGAAGAAGATGCGATACGGAGAGGCGACCGTCACGGTCGTCGACCCGCGGTCGTACATGACGTACCAGCCCTTCCTTCCCGAGGCTGCCGCAGGCAGCATCTCGCCTCGGCATGTCGTCGTCCCGTTGCGACGCGTGCTGCCCAAGGCTGAGGTTCTCACCGGTCGGGTCACGACCATCGATCAGGACCGCAAGGTCGCCACGGTCGCGCCGCTCGTCGGCGAGGCCTACGAGCTGCCCTTCGACTACCTGGTCATCGCCATGGGCGCGGTCTCCCGCACCTTCCCGATCCCCGGCCTCGCCGAGCAGGGCATCGGCATGAAGGGGATCGAGGAGGCCATCGGCCTGCGCAACCACGTGCTGGAGCAGTTGGACAAGGCCGACTCCACGACCGACGAGGACGTCCGCCGCAAGGCGCTCACCTTCGTCTTCGTGGGCGGCGGGTTCGCCGGCGCCGAGACCATCGGCGAGGTCGAGGACATGGCCCGCGACGCGGCCAAGTACTACAACAACGTGAAGCGCGAGGACATGCGCTTCATCCTCGTCGACGCCGCCGACAAGATCCTTCCCGAGGTCGGCCCGAAGCTGGGCGCCTACGGCAAGGAGCACCTGGAGAGCCGCGGCGTGGAGGTCTACCTCTCCACCTCGATGGACTCCTGCGTCGACGGCCACGTGGTGCTCAAGAACGGCCTGGAGGTCGACTCCAGCACGATCGTGTGGACCGCCGGCGTGAAGCCGAACCCGGCGCTCGCCCGCTTCGGCCTGCCGCTCGGCCCCCGCGGCCACGTGGACACCTCGGAGAAGCTCCAGGTGCAGGGCACCGACTACATCTGGGCCGCGGGCGACAACGCCCAGGTGCCGGACATGGTCGGCCGCCGCGCCGGCAACCCGAACGCCTGGTGCCCGCCCAACGCCCAGCACGCGCTGCGCCAGGCGAAGGTCCTCGGCGACAACGTGATCTCCGGTATGCGGGGCTTCCCGCAGAAGGAGTACAGCCACGCCAACAAGGGCGCGGTCGCCGGCCTCGGCCTGCACAAGGGCGTCGCCATGATCGTCATGGGCAAGATGAAGATCAAGCTCAAGGGCCGCCTCGCCTGGTACATGCACCGCGGCTACCACGGCATGGCGATGCCGACCTGGAACCGCAAGATCCGGATCTTCGCCGACTGGACGCTGGGGATGTTCCTCAAGCGCGAGGTCGTCTCGCTCGGCGCCATGGAGACCCCCCGCGAGGAGTTCTACGAGGCCGCCAAGCCCGCGCCGGCTCCGGCCGCCGCCAAGTCCGAGGGCGAGAAGGCCAAGGCCTCCTAGCCCCGGCCCGACGAGGCCCCTCCGGCCCGCCGGAGCGCTCCGTGCACGACCCCGAAGGGGCCGCCCGCCATCCGTGGTGCGGGCGGCCCCTTCGGCGTGTCCGCCCCCCTGTGCGCCGGTGTGCGCTCTCTTTGCCGATCCGTTGCCCACTGGCGGGATGACGGGGCCCACGGCGACAGTTGAGGCAGGTGAACCTCACCGTGGCACCGGGGTGTCGCGGTGGGGTCGCGGGTCCGTCCTGTGCATCGTGCTCATCGGGGAAACACCACCACGGAGGTGTGCGCCATGGCAGAAGCCGCGTCGCGGCTGACCGCTCTCGCCGAAAGGCTGCTCTCGGAACCCCTCCCGGTCCGGATACGGGCCTGGGACGGCAGCGAGTCGGGGCCGCCGGGCGCGCCGGCCCTGGTGGTCCGGCACCGCCGCGCGCTGCGCCGACTCCTGTGGAAGCCGGGCGAACTGGGCCTGGCCCGCGCCTGGGTGGCCGGGGAGATCGACGTCGAGGGCGACCTGTACGAGGTGCTCGACCGGGTCGCCGGCCTCCTGTGGGAGGCGGAGGGGGACGCCCGCTCCGTCCGGGACCCCGAGGTCCGCGCCTTCGCCCGCGGCCTGCTGGGCCTCGCCGGCCCCTGGCCGCCGCCCGCCCCGCCCGCCGAGGAGGTGCGCCGCCGCACCGGGCCGCTGCACACCAGGCGCCGCGACCAGGCGGCCGTCAGCCACCACTACGACGTCGGCAACGACTTCTACGCCCTCGTCCTCGGCCCGTCCATGGTCTACTCCTGCGCCTACTGGGAGGACGGCGGGACGCTGGAGGAGGCCCAGCACGCCAAGCTCGACCTGGTCTGCCGCAAGCTCGCCCTGAAGGAGGGCGACCGCCTCCTGGACGTCGGCTGCGGCTGGGGCGCGATGGCCGTCCACGCCGCACGCTTCCACGGGGCGCGGGTCACCGGCGTCACCCTCTCGCGGGAGCAGGCCGTCCACGCCCAGAAGCGCGTCGCGGAGGAGGGCCTGGGCGACCGGGTGGAGATCCGGGTCCAGGACTACCGGGACGTCCGCGACGGCCCGTACGACGCGATCTCCTCCATCGGCATGGCCGAACACGTCGGCTCGGTCCGCTACCGGGAGTACGCCGACGACCTCTACGCCCTCCTGAAGCCCGGCGGCCGGCTGCTGAACCACCAGATCGCCCGGCGCCCGGAGAAGGACGAGTCCGCCTACCGGCTCGACGCGTTCATCGACGCGTACGTCTTCCCCGACGGCGAACTGGCCCCGGTCGGCCGCACCCTGGCCACCCTGGAGGCGGCCGGGTTCGAGGCTCGGGACGTCGAGGCGCTCCGCGAGCACTACGCGCTGACCCTGCGCCGCTGGGTGGCCAACCTGGAGCGGCACTGGGACCAGGCGGTGCGCGCCGTGTCGCCGGGCCGGGCGAGGGTCTGGCGACTGTACATGGCCGCGTCCGCGCTCGCCTTCGAACGCAACCGGATCGGCGTCAACCAGATCCTCGCGGTGCGGCCGCTGGAGGACGGCGGCTCCCGGATGCCGCTGCGCGCCCGCGCCTGGACGGAGGAGCCCGGCGGCTGACCGTACGGGCCCGGCTCCGCCCGTACGGCTCGCCGGGACACGGGGGAGGGGCCGGTGCGCACCGCTGTCGCGGCGGCGCACCGGCCCCTCACCGTCCCGTCCCGTCCGGCTACTCGGTCTTGATCGCGGTCAGCATGTTGAGCTTCGCGGCGCTGCGGGCGGGCCACATGGCGGCCAGGACGCCCACCAGCCCGGCGAGCGCGAGGAAGAGCGCGATCCGGTCCCACGGGATGACCAGGGCGTACTCGGGGATGTCGGCGGAGAGGGTCTGGCCGATCGCCCAGCCGATGAAGACCCCGAGGCCCACCCCGACCACCGCGCCGAAGAGCGAGATGACGACGGCCTCCAGACGGACCATCCGCTTGACGCGACGGCGGTCGAGGCCGATCGCGCGGAGCATCCCGATCTCCTGCTGCCGCTCGAACACCGACATCGCGAGGGTGTTGACGACCCCGAGGACCGCGATCAGCAGCGCCATGGCGAGCAGCGCGTACATGACGTTCATCGCCGTGTTCATGGGCCCGCCGAACGCGTCCCGGATGCCCTGCTGGTCCTTGATGCTCATCGCCGGGTTGTCGCCGAGCGCGTCCACGAGGGCCTGTTCGTTGGCCTCGCTCGCGCCGCCGTCCATCGTGACCCAGATGTCCTGGAGGTACGGGCGCGAGGAGGTTTCGTGGGCGTCCGCGAGCCGCTTCGACACCAGGATGTCCGAGAGGAACTCGTTCTGCTTGAACAGGGCGCCGATCGTCAGCTCGCCCTTCTTCTCGTCGTCGAACGTCACCGTCAGGGTGTCGCCGGCCTTCCAGCCGTTCAGCTCCGCGGTCTTGGAGCCGACCGCGATCTGGTCGTCCTTCAGCGCTCCGATCGAACCGGAGACGGGCTTGAGCGCGAACAGCTTGTCCATGTCGCCGAAGGAGACGCCGGACGTCGGGTGGAACTCCTCGCCGATCTTGAAGTAGCTCGACTGCTGCGGGGAGAGCGCGGTGACGCCGTCGGCCTTGGCCAGCGCGGTGAGCGCCGAGCCGTCGAGCGCGTCGCCGCTGGCCATCGAGACCATGTAGTCGGCCCTGATGTTGTTCGTGGTCGCCCTGTTGACGGCCTGGCCGAGGGTGACGCCGACCACCGAGATCCCGGTGACGAGCGTCAGGCCGATCGCCAGAGCGGAGGCGGTGGCTCCGGTGCGCCGGGGGTTGCGGACCGCGTTGCGCGAGGCCAGCTTCCCCGCGATGCCGAACACCTTCGACAGCAGCGGCCGGGTGAGGGCGATGACCGGGCGGGAGAACAGCGGGATGAGCACGATGACGCCGATCATGATCACGCCGGCGCCCGTCGCGATCATGTACTGGCCGGCCTCGCCGCCCGTCGCGGCGCCACCGAGGATCATCGCCGCGCCGAGCAGCGCGACCACCGCGCCGATGGAGTTCCGTACGACCAGGGACTTGACGGTGGCGGCGCTGTGCACGCTGCTCATCGCGGCGACGGGAGCGATCTTCGCGGTCCGGCGGGCGGGCAGCCAGGCGGCCAGCACGGTGATCAGGATGCCGACGGCGAAGGCGGAGCCGACCGCGACCGGCGAGATGATCAGCGGGCCCCCCGGGATCTTGCCGCCGAACCGGCCCATCACGGAGCGCAGCCCGATGGCGAGGCCGATGCCCAGGGCGAAGCCGATGACGGAGGCGAGCGTTCCGACGAGGGTGGCCTCGATCAGCACGGAGCGCTTGACCTGGCGGCGGGAGGCGCCGATGGCGCGCATCAGGGCCAGCTCACGGGTGCGCTGGGCGACCAGCATCGAGAAGGTGTTGGCGATGAGGAAGACGCCGACGAACAGGGCGATCCCCGCGAAGGACAGCAGCATGGCGTTGAGGCCCTTGACGCCGCTCTCGACCATCTCCGCCTGCTCGGCCGCGAGGACGCTGCCGGTCTGCGCGGTCGCGTCCTTGGGCAGCAGCGGCTTGACCGCGTCCAGGAGCTGCTGCTCGGAGGCGCCCGCCGCGGCGGTGATGACGACGTCCTGGAAGACGCCGGGCTTGAGGTAGAGCTTCTGGGCGGTGGCGGTGTCGAACAGCACCAGGCTGCCGCCCGCGTTGACCGCGCCGTCGTCGGTGGTGAACACACCGGCGAGGGTGTACTCCTTCACCGGGCCGTTCGTGGCGACCCGCACCGGTTCGCCCACGCGGTACTCACCGCGGTCCGCGGTCTCCTTGTCGAGCGCGACCTGGTCGTTCCTCGTCGGGCCCGTGCCCTCGACGAAGGCGTACTGCGGGTCCTCGCCCTCCTTGTCGGGGGAGAAGTTGGCGCCGGTGTTGGACCAGCCGTTGCCGATCAGCTTGCCGTCCGGGTCGGCGACCCCGGCGAAGCCGTGGATGCGGCCGGTGGCGGTGGCGACGCCGTCCAGCCCCTGGATCTTCTCCAGGGTGGCGTCGTCGATGCCGGCGGCGGCGTCGTCCTGGCCGGCGTACGTCGTCACGGCGACGGCGACGTCGTCGTAGCTCTTGGCCGACTGCTTGCGGAAGGCGTTGCCGAGGGTGTCGGTCAAGACGAGGGTGCCGGAGACGAACGCTACGCCGAGCATGACGGCGAGCACGGTCATCAGCAGCCTGGCCTTGTGCGCGAGCACATTGCGCAGGGCGGTACGGAACATGTCTGGGTGTCCTGGGTGAGGGTGCCGGAAGGGGGAGGGGAGCGGTGGCGCCGGGTGGGCGGCAGGCCCTAGCTGGTGCGGCCCTTCGCGTCGAACGCCTTCATCCGGTCCAGCACCCCGTCCGCGGTGGGGCGGATCATCTGGTCGACGACCACGCCGTCCGCGAGGAAGATCACCCGGTCCGCGTAGGAGGCGGCCACCGGGTCGTGCGTCACCATCACCACGGTCTGGCCCATCTCGCGCACCGAGTTGCGCAGGAAGCCGAGGACCTCGGCGCCGGAGCGGGAGTCCAGGTTCCCGGTCGGCTCGTCACCGAAGATGATCTCGGGCTGCGAGGCCAGGGCGCGGGCCACGGCGACGCGCTGCTGCTGACCGCCGGACAGCTCGGTCGGGCGGTGCTTCAGCCGGTCCGAGAGCCCGACCATGTCGATGACCTTCTGGAGCCACGCGGCGTCCGGCTTGCGGCCCGCGATGTCCATCGGAAGGGTGATGTTCTCCAGCGCGGTGAGCGTCGGCAGCAGGTTGAACGCCTGGAAGATGAAGCCGATCTTGTCCCGGCGGAGCTGGGTGAGCTGCTTGTCCTTCAGCGTGGACAGCTCCGTGTCCCCGATGCGCACCGAACCGCTGCTGAAGCTGTCGAGGCCGGCGACGCAGTGCATCAGCGTCGACTTGCCGGAGCCGGAGGGGCCCATGATCGCCGTGAACTCGCCCTGCGGGAAGTCCACGGTCACCCGGTCCAGGGCGACGACCTGCGTCTCCCCCTCGCCGTAGACCTTCGACAGCTCCGTGGCGCGGGCGGCCACCGCGGTGGCGCGGTGTGCGGTGAAGGTGGTGGTGGTCACTGGGGAGCTCCTGGTTCGGGTGATGCGGACGCACGCGGAGTGCCGGCACGGGCGTGGACGCCCTGCCTCGGGGACTACTCCATCGTCACGTCCCGCCCCCCGCCGGGGCGTCCGTCCCGATGCCCGTTCCCGAGGCCGCCTTGAGTCGGACCACGGAGGCGGTGGCATCCTCCTCCGGTATGACGCCGACCTCCGACCGGTGGACGGCGTCCTTCCGCGCACGCGGGGGGCGACGGTCGCGCCCGACGGGGCGGAGAGGCCCCGGCGGAACGGCCGGCGGGGGCCTTCGGAGCCTCACGGGGGCCGAGGGTGGCGGACGCCCTGGCGAGGCATGGCGGGCGCCTGGCGCGTTGGGCCGTACGGGTGCGGCGACTTTCCGTCAATCCCTTGCGGGGCCTCGCCTGACCAGGAGAGGGAGGGGGTGTGTGGTCAGCCCGGCAGGCTGTACTGATGGGCCCTCAAGCGGTCAATAAAATAAGACAACATCGCGCCACTGTTCCGCTGATCGGGGGACGCCCCCCGGATAGGGTCGGTAGCCAGACGCGGAGCCGCGCGGCACGCCCGGATGGTGGAACGCAGACACGGCGAGCTTAAACCTCGCTGCCCCTCGGGGGCGTGCCGGTTCGAGTCCGGCTCCGGGCACTTCTCCTGTTGCGCGCGCTGACCGGGGGTGAGGGTCCGTTCGTGCCTGGGATGTGTGTCACCACAGGAACCCCGGCACTCGCGTGCGCGGTCGGGGCGCCGTGAAGGGACCCGGTCAGCGGTGGCCGCCCGGCTGGACCGAGGGGGCGGAATGCATCGCTCCGGAGGTCGTCGGCGCGTCGTGGTTCCCGCTGAAGGCGTACGCGCTGCGATCGAGAACCGGACCTGCAGCGCGGTCCCTTACTGAGACGCCGCCGAGGAGAAGCTGCCCCGTACGCACGTCCTGCCCTTCTTCACCCGCTCCGTGATCCGCAGCGCGGAGCACTTCCCGAGAGCCACGTTCGGGGGTGCGGGGAAGAGACCCCCTACCCCCGAGGCGGCAGTCCAAGGGGCCCATCTCCGACATCACCGCCGGGACCAGCTTTTCCAGCGCCACGGGGTCGCCGCCGTGGCGATTGCTCCGACGACCGTGACGATCACGACGATGGCCCAGGTGAAGAGGTCCGTGATCGAACTGGAGGTCCAGTCCCACCATGCCTGGGGGTACCAGATCACGAGGAACGCTGAGGCCAAGGGGAGGGCCCAACTGAGCTGTGGTCCGAGCACCCGGACCGACAGCAGCGCTAGACCGAACCAGAGCAGGAGCGAGCGGACGAAGACCGCTCCGGCCTCCACGTCCACGGCTAGCGTCTCGATGCAGAAGGAGAAGGCGCAGACGATCAGCACCAGACCGATGCAGTACTTGCGTCGGTACCGGTGCATCGCTGACGCACCCATCTCTTCGTGCGTCGACATGGCACCGCTGAGCGCTGCTGTGAGGAAGACGGCCGACAGCACGGGGAGCTCGCGCCGAAAGGGCACGCCGGTGGTGACTCCTCCGCTGCCGATGGAGGGCAACGCGATGTGGACACCGCCGAAGAGTGCCGACAGGAGGGCGACAACTCCCGTCCCGGCGAGGACGGCTACGGCCCGGTGGACTCGCGCATAACGGAAAAGGTCAGTCCGAATCATCAGGCTTGCACCAGGAGGGGTCTCGGAGGATGTGGTCGCGTTCCCGTTCCAGCCATTTCCTCTGCTCGGGCTCAGGCGCCTGGGAGATGCGGGAGGCCACACGCTGGGCCGAGGAGACACCTTCCATGTGCAGTCCTTCGTCCGCGGTGGCCGGGTCTTGACCCATGGAGCGGTACTCAAGCCAGAGATGGATGTTGTCCCTGGCTTGCCAAGCCCGCTTCTCCTCGTGTGGAACGAAGCATCGTCCCAGTGACTCGGTGATCACCTGGTCGGCCATGGCGATCGCGGCAGTGCGCACATGTCCCTCAGCGATATCGAAGCCTCTTTCACCCATATCGCTCCGCTGCAGTCCGAACTGATGGAACGTGTGCGGCGCCTTCAGCCAGGGTTGGGGACGGTCCAAGCGCTGAGCCATGCGGATCAGTTCCGGCAGGTACTTGCGGTGCTCGGGCCATACGCACACACGTGGGCTGTTGCCCTCGGCGCGCTGGCACACCGGTTCTGCCGCCGTCGCGGGGCGGTCGACGCGCATTTCACCGGCGAGAGGGATGGCAACCAGTGCCAGCAGAGAAAGGACGACTGATCCAGTGGCTACACCGCGGATATGCCAGGGCGTCCGGTGCCCCGGCATATCGCGCTCGGCGCTCCTGGGCAGCCGCGGAGCCGTCACTGCCAGCGCGGCAAGAGCGAGTGCGAACAGTAGTCTCAGGATGATGGGCGACAACCGGAGATGCTGGTCCGGGGGCCCTGCCAGGACGTTCAGCTTGAAAGGCAGCGCCAGCATAGTGATGAAGCAGCCAAGTGCGCAGGCGGCCGGGGTGAATGCGGCGGCAGGCCACCAGCGGCCGGCCAAGTGGCCCACGGACGCGAAGATCATCAAGGTCGCGGCACCGAGCAGAAGGTAGGACGGCCACAGGAAGCCAGGGCCCGCTTCGCCGAAGGAGACGGCTGCGGCAGTCAAGCATCCGATCGCATACGCCACGAACCCGAGGGTGAGGGTCGCGGCCAACCGCGCAGCTTCGATGCGCCAGGCCGGTCGGGCTGCCGCGAGCACGGTTTCAGGCATTCCCGCGCGGGAAGAACGCCCCGCTTGCCAGGCCGATACACCAGCCAGGACAGGTCCGAGGAAAAGCGTGACGACTTGGGCTGCCGCGCTGGCCTCGGGCCACACTCCGATCCAGTGCCGGGACCGGCCGAAGAGGACCACCAGGTCGACGGCGATCATCACCGGCAACACCGTCAGAAGTGGTGAGCGGCGCAGTTCGATGCGGTACGCAGTCACGTTGCGTTCCCCTCGCTCGACCGCTGACCGCTCAGCACCGTCATGTAGCCGCGCTCCAGGGCGCTGTCGCCGGGCGCGGCGACGGAGGCCGCTTCCGCTAGCTGCTGAGGTGTACTGCTGTGGCAGACCCGGCCGTTGCTCAGAATGAGGACCGTGTCGCAGGCGGCGCCCACGTCTTCGACCAGGTGGGTGCTGAGGACTACGGCGCTTCCCTCGCGTGCGAGCGAGCGGATGAGCTCGCGGAAGTCGAGGCGTTGCGCCGGGTCGAGACCGACGGTCGGCTCGTCCAGCAACAGCAGGGGAGGGGAGCCGACGATGGCAGCAGCGATGCCTGCCCGGCGGAGCATTCCGCCGGACAGGGACTTCATACGGTCTTGGGCCCGATCGGCCAGGCCGACAGCTCCCAACGCGTCCCTGGACATGATGCCGGCCTTCTTGGAAGGGACCTCGCGCAACCAAGCGCAGTATCGGACGAAATCTTCTATCGAAAAGGTCGGATAATATCCGAAGTCCTGTGGAAGGTAGCCGATACTGCGGCGGGCTTTCCGTGCCTGTCGTTCGCCGCTGATGAGCTCGCCGAACAGTTCTAGCTGCCCGCTCTGCGGCGGCGCGATCGTGGCCAGGGTGCGAAAAAGGGTGGTCTTTCCCGCCCCGTTAGGCCCAAGCAGGCCGGTGACGCCAGGCTGGATGGAAAGGTCGAGACTTTCGATAACGCTTCGCCCGCCGTACCCTTGCGAAAGGGATGCCAATCGGGCGAAAGGAGCCATCATCATTGATGCATTTCTCCAAAAGCGGGGCGGGCTCGCCGTGATGGCGAGCCCGCCGTGATGCCGTCGCTGCGGCCATTGAACTAGACGTCTGCGGTGGTCCTGTTGATCTTGAATGTGCACTCGTCGGAGTCGTGCTTGCCCGTATAGCCGTAGGACAGACTGTCGAGGTGCCGTATATCGACCTCGACGTTGCAGTCGTAGCCTGTGCTGTGCGGGAGATGGGTTAATTCGTGATCCCCCTGGGATTTTGAGGGCTGGATGCGGGGGTGTAATCCTCGATGCCCCGGCTGGGATCGTAGCGGAAGTTGGCCGCGAGTAAGCGGGAATCGCCATCGTCCCGTATGGCGCTTGATGGAATTAGTGGCGGCGACAGGCGGCTTGAACGCTCCGCGTCCGTTATGTCCAGATGAATTCTGGATATATTTGCGACTGTTGGCGACGAAACGCGCCATTTTTGGCCGTCGGCCCAGATCGGCTTGGACGCTCGACTTGTGCAATGGGGCAGTTCTCTGCGCAATGCGCCGGATCACCGGCCTCTATCCCGGCGAGGCCAAGATCGACGCGAAGGGCGCCACCGTCATCGCGGACGCGGGCCGCACCGTGCCCGCACACCCTGCGGTCCCTGGAGCTGGCCGACGACCGAAGAGCCCCGCGGCGGAACGCACACCCGAGCCCTCCTCCGCCTCGCCCGCCAACGCGTCAGCGTCCTGTTCGCCATGCTCCGCGACAGGACATGCACAAGCCGAGAAGCCCTCGAACCACTTGGCGAAGGACATGGAGCCACCCCCCTCCCGCACGCCAACGAGCGGGCCCGAAGCCTGCGGGGCCTGCGGGCGGGGCGTTGTCAGAGGGTGGGGCTACAGTCCCGACACATCGACGGCACGTCCCATGATCGTCAGGAGCACCGCACATGGAAGCCACCTTCGCCGACTTCTCGATATCCCCGCCGCTGTGCCGCAACGCCCAGGTGCGGGCCGAGGGGGAGTACGTCGGCGGGGACCACCTCAAGCTGGCCGCGGGCGGCGGCGTCACGGTGGACTTCGCGGTGGGGCCGGCCGACCCGGTCGCCGACCTGACGTTCACGGTGACGGCGCTGGCCTCCATGGCGGGCCGTTCGCCCGGCTTCGCCCCGATGGACATCGAGGTCAACGGCCGGCCCCTGGTCGAGTCCCAGACCATTCCCGGAGACGGCGGACTGCCCCGGACCATGGAGTTCGCGCTCCCCGGCGGCCTGCTGCGACCGGGGACCAACACCGTGACGGTACGCAGCTCTCCCAACGCCACCACCATGCTCTGGCTCTACCGCCTCAGCCTCGACCCGGTCGGCGAGCAGGGCCGGTCGGAGCGGGCGCGGGGCGCCGAGGCCGCCGAGCGCGCCGTCTTCACCTTCCGTACGGAGCGCCGCGCCGCCGGGGCGCCCGGCTGGACGCCCGCCGGGCTGCTGCGCCTGTACGTCGAGCGCGGCGAGCGCTCCCTGCCCGCGCAGGTCTCCTGGCGCAGCGTCGACGGGGCGGAGGGGACGGCCAGCTTCCAGTCCGCGATGACCGACTTCCTCGGCCACCACCGGGACGCGGACGGCGGGATCGCCGAGTTCCGGGGCCGGCTCGAGGAGCGCTGGGCCTTCCCCCTGGGCACCCGCTACGCGCCCCTGCACCACTTCAGGACCGAGGAGGGCTGGGGCGGCGGCTGGCACGACTCCGGCGACCTGCGCGTCCTGGTGGACCACGGCGGGGTCGCCCTGGAGCGCGTCACCTGGCGCGACCAGCGCACCAACGGCGGCTCGATCTGCCTCCACCCCGACGGCTCCGGCTTCGTCGGCATCTACCAGCGCGTCGACGAGGGCCCGATCGGCTACCGGGGGACCGCCGTACCCGGCGAGCGGCAGGGGCCGGAGGCCCCGGAACCGGCGGGGGTCGACGAGGCCCCGGATCCGGCGGAGGCCAGCGAGGCTCCGGAACCGGCGAAGGCCGAGGAGGCCAAGGAGGCCAACGAGGCCAACCAGGCCAAGGAGGCCCCCGGACCGGCGGGCCACCGGCCTTCCGCAGGGCGCGGCTCGCTGGACGAGGAGCTGCGGCGGACGGGCCGCCACCTGGAGCGCGTCGCCGCCGAGGCGCTCGGCGGGTTCAACGACTGGCTCCGGACCCGCTGACCGCCCGCGCCGCGCACCGGGCCCGGTGCCGGGCCCCCGCCCGCCCGGAAACGCGAGGTCGCGTGTACACCGTCAGGCCCCCGCAAAGATCCTCCCCTGGCACGGGGGTGATTCTTTTGCCTACCCATTACTCTTGTGGCAAGGCCACGCAGTGTGGCCATGGAGGAGTGAGATGAGGAGCAGCAACCCGGTCTTCTCGCGACGGGGGTTCAGCCGCGACAACGGCCACGCGGGCTTCAACGCGGCGCCGCAGGCCGGGGCCGCCGCGGCGGGAGCCAACCCGTACGCGCAGGGCGCCGCCGCCAACCCGTACGCCACCAACCCCTACGCACAGCAGGACGCCCAGTACGGCGCCCCGCAGGCGCCCGCGCGTTCCGACGCGATGACCATCGACGACGTGGTGACGCGTACGGCGATGACGCTGGGCACCGTGATCGTCGCCGCCGCCGTCGCCTGGTGGGCCCTGCCGGTCGACGAGTCCAACCTCAGCACCGCCTACGGCGTGGCCATCGGCGCCGCGCTCATCGGCTTCGTGCTGTCGCTGGTGAACTCGTTCAAGCGCCGGCCGTCGCCGCCGCTGATCCTGACGTACGCGGCGTTCGAGGGCGTCTTCCTCGGCATCGTCAGCAACATCGTCAGCGTGTACGTCGCCCCCGGCGCCGCGATGCAGGCGGTGCTCGGCACGATGGCGGTCTTCGCCGGCGTGCTGATCGCCTACCGCACCGGGCTGATCCGGGTCACCCGCCGCTTCTACGGCTTCGTGATGGCGGCCGCCATCGGCTTCATGCTGCTGATGACGGTCAACCTCCTGTTCGCCGTGTTCGGCGGCGGTGACGGCCTCGGCTTCCGCAGCGGCGCCCTCGGCATCGTCTTCGGCATCGTGGCCATCGTGATCGGCGCGTGCATCCTCGCCCTCAACTTCAAGCAGGTCGAGGACGGCATCGCGTTCGGCGCCCCGCGCGAGGAGGCCTGGCTGGCGGCCTTCGGCCTCACCGTGACCCTGGTGTGGATCTACATCGAGATGCTGCGCCTGGTCGCGATCCTCAGCGGCGACGACTGATCGCGCGACCACCCGCACCACCCGTGGCACCGGAACGGGCCGCAGGCATCGCGCCTGCGGGCCGTTCCGCGTACCGGCCCCCGAGGCGTCCGGCCCGAGCGGGCGGCCGCTGGCGACGGCGCCGGGCGGGCGCGTAGGGTCCAGGAGTGCTTGATACGACCCCCCTCATCCAGGCCGTGGACCGCTTCGCGGACCGGCTGCGTTCGGCCCCGCAGAGCCGTCTGCAACGCGGTGCGGCCGCCGAGGCGCTGGCGGCGGCGCGGGAGCTGGCCCTGCGGGCCCAGCGCCTGGAGAGCCCGGAGGCCCGGCCGAGGGAGCTGCCGGACGCCGGGGTGTTCGCGGTGGGCGACCAGCTCGCCGTGGTCGGGCGGGACCTGGCCGTGGCACTGGAAACGGCCCCGTCCCAGGAGCTGGACGAGGCCGTGCGCTACGTCGAGGAGGCGGCGGCGCGGGCGTTCGCGTGAGCGGCCCGCGCCCGGAGGCGGGCGGTCCGGTCAGAACGAGGCGATGACGCGGTCAGCGAGGATGTAGACGTTCTCCTCGCCGCAGGAGAACGTCAGGGCGTAGGCACCGGAGACCCCCGACCCGCCCAGCAGGACCGGCTGCCGGCCCGCCCGCAGCGCCTCCGCGAGCTGCTCGGCCGTCTCGCGGTGGCCGGGCGTCATACAGAGCGTGGTGCCGTCGGCGAAGACGTACACGTCGAGCGTGCCGAGCGGTCCGGGGCGCACGTCGGTCAGCTCGGTCGCCAGGTCGGCCAGCTCCTCCAGCCGGCTCACCGTGCGGTCGTGGTCGGTGACCACCGGCGTCTGCACGGGGACGAAGTCCGGGTGCGAGGGGTGGCGGCGGCGGGCGGCCGCCAGCTCGGGGGAGTCCTCCGAGAACTCCGGCAGCTCCGTCACCTCGCCGGCCTCGTGCTCCGCCAGGGCGCGGTCGCCCAGCTCCGCCAGCTCCTCCATCGCCTCGGCCGCTTCGAGGTCCAGCGGCTCCATGCCGGTGAAGTCGGGCTGCCGGGGCAGGAAGTACGCGGCGTCCTCGCCGAGGCCGGACAGCCCGCCCAGCAGGGACGGGGCGTCGGCGGCGTCACGGGCCTCCTGGGCGGCCCAGAACGCCCGCGCCTCGGCCAGCTCCCGCTCCCGCTCCTCGGCGAGCGCCTCGGCGACGGCCGCGCGTATCTCCTCCGGGGCAGTGGCGCCACCACGGCTCTGCGACGGTACGGCCGCACCGAGGGCGCGCCCCTCGGCCAGCTCGGCGCGCAGCCCGGTGACCTGCTTGCGCAGCCCGTGAGCGGCGTGCAGGGCGGCGGCACCGACGGCCGTGGCAGCGGCGGTGGTCAGCAACAAGGCAAGTGACATGGCGCTCACTGACATACTCCCGGTTTCTATCGATACCCCGACTTCCTACATCAGCTTGGCCGGTACCGGTACGGGCTGTCAGTGCATTACGTCACGAAACGGACAGGTCTTTCGGCCCGGCGGGATGCTTCGTACCGGCGTGACCTGGGGAAACGGGACTCCCCCAGGACGCAGATCACATCCTGGGGGAGATTCGGTCACGGTCGGGGCTCAGCGGGATTCGCGCCCCGCGCCCCGCGGGAGGAGGCCGGGTCAGCTCAGCCGCTCGTGCTGATGGTCGCGCTGGGCCTCGCCTGCGCTGCGGGCAGGTGCCGTCCTCGTACCTCGGACGACCCCTCCCCTCCGCTCCGGCTCAGCTCAGCCGCTCGATCACCATCGCCATGCCCTGGCCGCCGCCCACGCACATCGTCTCCAGGCCGAACTGCTTGTCGTGGAACTGCAGGCTGTTGATCAGCGTGCCCGTGATGCGGGCGCCGGTCATGCCGAAGGGGTGGCCGACCGCGATCGCGCCGCCGTTGACGTTGACCTTCTCCAGCGGCAGGCCGAGGTCCCGGTAGGACGGGATGACCTGGGCGGCGAACGCCTCGTTGATCTCGGCGAGGTCGATGTCGTCGATCGTCAGGCCGGCCCGCTTCAGCGCCTGCTTGCTGGCCTCGACCGGGCCGTAGCCCATGATCTCGGGCGAGAGGCCGGAGACGCCGGTGGAGACGATCCGGGCCAGCGGAGTCAGGCCCAGCTCGCGCGCCTTGGCGTCGGACATGATCACCAGGGCCGCCGCGCCGTCGTTGAGCGGGCAGCAGTTGGCCGCGGTGACCAGGCCGTCGGGGCGGAAGACCGGCTTCAGGCCCTGCACGCCCTCCAGTGTCACGCCCGCGCGCGGGCCGTCGTCCTTCGAGACCACCGTGCCGTCCGGCGTGGTGACGGGGGTGATCTCCCGCTCCCAGAACCCGTTCTTCAGGGCCTCCTCGGCGAGGTTCTGCGACCGTACGCCGAACTCGTCCATCTCCGCGCGGGTGACGCCCTTGAGCCGGGCCAGGTTCTCCGCCGTCTGCCCCATCGCGATGTACGCGTCCGGGACGAGGCCGTCCTCGCGCGGGTCGTGCCAGCTCGCGCCGGACTCCTCGGCCCTGGCGGCGGTCCGGGCCTCGGCCTCGGCGAACAGCGGGTTGTGCGTGTCCGGGAGGCTGTCGGAGTTGCCCTTGACGAAGCGGGAGACCATCTCGACGCCCGCGGAGATGAAGACGTCGCCCTCGCCCGCCTTGATCGCGTGCAGCGCCATCCGGCTGGTCTGGAGCGACGAGGAGCAGTAGCGGGTGACCGTACAGCCGGGAAGGTGGTCCATCCCCATCTGCACGGCGATGACGCGGCCCAGGTTGTTGCCCTGCTCGCCCCCGGGCAGACCGCAGCCGAGCATCAGGTCGTCGATGTCCCTCGGGTCCAGCTCGGGGACCTTGGCCAGCGCGGTCTGGATGATCGTGGCGGTCAGGTCGTCCGCGCGCAGATCCTTCAGGGACCCCTTGAAGGCGCGGCCGATCGGCGAACGGGCTGCGGAGACGATCACGGCTTCGGGCATCACGCGGCTCCATGGGAACGGGAGGGCTGTGTGGACAGGCGGAACTCCCTGGGAAGTTACCCGTACGTACCGTCGAGGTCACCCGGCAGGCCGTGTGATGCCGGACTCTTTTCTAAGCGCCCGCTCAGCTCGTACCTGTGCGCTCCCGCTCACCCCGGCCTGGCGGCGGCGCCCCGTGCCGCCTCCGTCCGTGCGACCGGCTCAGCCCGGCCTGACCGTGTGCTCCCGTGCAGGCCTCGTCCTGACCGTGCGCTCCCGCGCGACCCGTCCCGTCCGGGCGGCCCGCACAGCCCGGCCTGACGGCGCCGTCCCGCCCGTTGCGTCCCGGTCGGACGGCCGGTCCGCCCCGTCCCGCCGCGTCACGGCCGGTGGGCGGCGTCCGGGTCCGGGGCGGGCTCGGTGGCGGCGGGCAGGCGCCGCCGCCTGCGGTGCTTGAGCAGCGCCCAGGGCGCGCGGGCCCCCGTCACCTCCGTACCGGCCTCGTGGGCCGCCTGGGACGCGGCCTTCGCCACCGGCAGGATGTCCTCGCGGCGCGCGCCGTCCACCCGGTCGGACTCCGGCCACAGGCCCAGCGCCGCGCAGAGCGTGGGCAGGACCGCCATGGCCGCCGTGGCGTACCCCTCGATGGAGGGGTGGTAGTTGTCCGGGCCGAACAGTTCGCGCGGGTTCGCGGCGAACTCCGGGCCCAGCAGGTCGCCCAGCGACACCGTGCGCCCGCCCTGCTCCACCGTGCCGATGGTCTGCGCGGCCGCCAGCTGCCGGCTCACCCGCCGGGCCAGCCAGCGCAGCGGTTGGTAGACCGGCTCGATGGTGCCCAGGTCCGGGCAGGTCCCGACGACCACCTCCGCCCCGGCCGTCCGCAGCCTGCGCACCGCCGCCGTCAGGCAGCGCACCGACTGGGTGGCGGGCATCCGGTGGGTGACGTCGTTCGCCCCGATCATGATCACGCAGACGTCCGGGATCCGGGCCGGGTCCGCGAGCAGCACGGAGACCTGCCGGTCCAGATCGTCCGACCGGGCCCCCGGCAGGGCCACGTTGCGCAGGTCCACCGGCCGTTCCGCGACCGCCGCGAGCCCCGAGGCGAGCAGCGCCCCCGGTGTGTGCCCGGCCCGCCGCACCCCCTGGCCGGCGGCCGTGGAGTCCCCGAGGAGCGCGAGCCGCAGCGGCTCGGCCGGCCCGGTGAACGCCACGCCGTACCGCCCGTCCGCGCTCGGCGGGACCGGGGCCGTGCCGCCGCCCACCTGCCTCTTCGCGAGCTGGACCTCCGCCAGGAACACGCCCACGGCCGCCGCGCCGATCAGCCCGATGCCGCCCCCGCCGTAGGCCGCGCCCGCCGCGATCCGCCGTGCCACCCTCGCCGTCGACACCGTCCGGTCCACCTCTTCCTCGCCGTACAGCCCTACCCGTACCTACCTGCCCCGTGCGGGGCGCCGCGTACTCCTTCGGATACGCAGCGTCCCGTACGCGGAGCCCGTCCGGTACGCATACTCTGGGCCGGACCATCTCGGAGATCCCGGAGTACACGGTGCAATTCCACGATTCGATGATCAGTCTTGTCGGCAACACCCCGCTGGTGCGGCTGCACAGCGTCACAGCAGGCATCCGGGCGACCGTCCTCGCCAAGGTCGAGTACTTCAATCCGGGCGGGTCGGTGAAGGACCGCATCGCGCTGCGCATGATCGAGGCGGCCGAGCAGAGCGGGGCGCTGAAGCCCGGCGGCACGATCGTCGAGCCGACCAGCGGCAACACGGGCGTCGGCCTCGCCATCGTCGCCCAGCAGAAGGGCTACAAGTGCATCTTCGTCTGCCCTGACAAGGTGTCCACGGACAAGATCAACGTGCTGCGCGCGTACGGGGCCGAGGTCGTCGTCTGCCCCACGGCCGTCGACCCCGAGCACCCGGACTCGTACTACAACGTCTCCGACCGGCTGGTCACCGAGACGCCCGGCGCCTGGAAGCCGGACCAGTACTCCAATCCGAACAACCCGCGCTCGCACTACGAGACCACCGGTCCCGAGCTGTGGGAGCAGACGGAGGGGAAGATCACCCACTTCGTCGCGGGCGTCGGCACCGGCGGCACGATCAGCGGGACCGGGCGCTACCTCAAGGAGGTCAGCGGCGGCGCCGTCCAGGTCATCGGCGCGGACCCGGAGGGCTCGGTCTACTCCGGCGGCTCCGGCCGCCCGTACCTGGTCGAGGGCGTCGGCGAGGACTTCTGGCCGAGCGCGTACGACCGGTCCGTCTCCGACGAGATCGTCGCGGTGTCCGACAAGGACTCCTTCCAGATGACGCGCCGGCTCGCCAAGGAGGAGGGGCTGCTCGTCGGCGGCTCCTGCGGGATGGCGGTCGTCGGGGCCCTGGAGGTCGCCAAGCGGCTCGGCCCCGAGGACGTCGTGGTGGTGCTGCTGCCCGACAGCGGGCGCGGCTACCTGAGCAAGATCTTCAACGACGAGTGGATGGCCGACTACGGCTTCCTGGAGGACTCCGGCACGTCGGCCCGGGTCGGCGCGGTCCTGGACTTCAAGGAGGGCCCGATGCCCTCGCTCGTCCACATGCACCCGGAGGAGACGGTCGGGGAGGCCATCGAGGTGCTCCGCGAGTACGGCGTCTCCCAGATGCCGATCGTGAAGCCGGGCGCCGGGCACCCCGACGTGATGGCCGCCGAGGTCATCGGCTCCGTCGTGGAGCGGGAGCTGCTGGACGCGCTGTTCACCCAGCGCGCCTCGCTGGGCGACCCGCTGGAGAAGCACATGTCGGCCCCGCTGCCCCAGGTCGGCTCCGGCGAACCGGTCGAGGACCTGATGGCCGCGCTCAGCGGGGCCGAGGGCGCGGACGCGGCGATCGTGCTGGTCGAGGGCAAGCCCAAGGGCGTCGTGAGCCGGCAGGACCTGCTGGCCTTCCTCGCCCGTGACGCGGGCGGCGCGAAGGGCTGAGGAGCCCTCGCGGCTTCGCACAATCGGAACGAGCGCGTCACGTCCGCGCAGCACCCTCTTAACACGGCTCCGGCAGATTGACGGGTGTCGGCGGGGCGGACCCGCCGGCACCCGAAACGGCGACACGGACTACGGAGCGGCTCCCGGACCTCCGCCGTCGCCCGGACGCGGCTCCCGGCCCTGACCCGGCCCGCGTCCCTCGCGGGGACCGCCGTCGTCCCGCCCCCCGGTCCGCCGGGGGTGCGGCGGCCCCGCGATATGCGTCGCCGGGGGGGGGGGGGGGGGGGGGGGGGGGGGGGGGGGGGGGGGGGGGGGGGGGGGGGGGGGGGGGGGGGGGGGGGGGGGGGGGGGGGGGGGGG
>NZ_JBVJCD010000048.1:0-44104 GCF_055588985.1 Streptomyces sp. NPDC041970 | reverse complement strand
CCCCCCCCCCCCCCCCCCCCCCCCCCCCCCCCCCCCCCCCCCCCCCCCCCCCCCCCCCCCCCCCCCCCCCCCCCCCCCCCCCCCCCCCCCCCACGCCTGTTCCGCCGCCTTCGCACGGGGGGCTTCCGCCTCACGGGGTCCCGGTGCCGGGCGGGGCCTGCTCGCCCGGTGCGGGGCCGCCGCCGGTCGGGGCGGGGGCGGAGGGCTCGCTCGCGCCCTCGCCGGGCGTCGGGGAGGCGGGCGGGACGGGTGCGGTCGGCGCGGTCCCCCCGCCGCCGGACGCCGAGGGCGTCGGCGCGGGCCCGGTGCCCGGCGTCCGGCCGGTGTCGGGGGCCGGGCCGCGGGTGGCGCCGCCGTCCGGGCGCGTGGCGGGCGCCGAACCGGTCCCGTCTCCGGGGGTGCGCGGCTCCTCGCTCCGGCCGCCGTCCCGCCCGTCGTCCTCGGCGGGGGTCGGGTCCGGCGTCGCCGGCGCCGGGGGCCGATCGCCGCCGCCGCGGACGACGGAGCTGATGGTGGTGCCCTGGCCGCCGCCGAGCTGGGTGTCGGAGATCGCCTCGTAGGCGGTGATCCCCGCCATCGACACGGCGAAGACCCCGGCGGCCGCGAGCGCGGGGCGCTTCCAGCCGCGCAGCCGGGTGCCGTGCGTGACGCCGGCGGTGAACGCCTCCTCGTCGGCCCCCTCGGCGGGCCGGACTCGCGGCAGCGCCTGCGTACGGTCCGCTCCAACCCCTGCCGACGGGGCCCGCAGCATCCGGGTCCGCGCGTCTCCCAGGTCCAGGAGCTGCGTGCGGTCGGCGAGCTCCCGCATCCGCGTCCGGTCGGCCTCGGGCCCCGGCCGCTCCGCGGGAGCGGCGTCCGCGGCGAGGGACGGCATCTGCGTGGCGTCGGCGTCCTCGGCCCGCTCCCCCGGCCGCGCGGCGTCCGCGGCCACCGTCGGGAGCACCGCGGTGGCGTGGTCCGCCGGTTCGGCCTCCGAACGCCGCGCGGGCCGCCGCTCCTTGGTGTGCACCGTCACCTGGCGGCCCTCCGGGTGGGTCACCTGGACCGTCACTTCGCGGATCTGCTCGCCGGTGCGGCGGAAGAAGTGCTGGAAGACGGAGCCTCCGCAGGTGGCGACGACGCTCATCACGCCGGCTCCGGCGATCGTGCCGTACACGCCCAACTGGGACGCCAGCACGGCGGCCGCGACTGCCGCCACGGCGCTGCCCGCCACCTGGGGCAGGCTCAGATCTATACGCCTTTCCTTGGTTTCCGGGTCGCTCTCCGGCTTCTGCACTGTTACCAGCCTCTGCTTGACATCTCTCCCACCATGCAACAGGAAGGGACAAATGAGCGAAGCAGATAGTTCCGTTTCAGGTGATTGTGTGAAGGACGCCACGCACCGGGGCCCTTCCAGGGAGAACTGGGTAACCCGACTCCCGCGCCCCGCGGCAAGTCCAGCGGCGCGCCGCTCCACCCCGGTGGCCCGAATGGAGTACTGTGACGAGCCCTGGGGCGGTCTCCCACGTGGGAGTCCGCGGCTACGGAAGGGGGCCGACGGCGGCACTCGAACCGGCGGCGCCACGGCATCGCACGGGAGCTTGCTGCACAGAGCGGCCAAATCGGTCACTTTGGGATGCAAGGGATATCGTGTCATGGCGGCGTTCCAGGGCGAGCGCCCGACACGCGGGCAACTCGGCAAGGTTGTGGCAGGCTGCACCCGGGCAGGTCACACTCGACTAGCGGAAGCAGCGACGCACGTGACGTCGGCAGGCACCACCCGGGAGGTCCCCATGCCCGAACTGCGTGTCGTGGCCGTCTCCAACGACGGCACACGACTGGTGCTCAAGGCTGCGGACAGCACGGAGTACACGCTTCCGATCGATGAGCGGCTGCGCGCCGCGGTCCGCAACGACCGCGCCCGGCTCGGCCAGATCGAGATCGAGGTGGAGAGCCACCTCCGGCCCCGCGACATCCAGGCCCGCATAAGGGCCGGAGCCTCCGCGGAGGAGGTCGCCCAGTTCGCGGGCATCCCCGTCGACCGTGTACGCCGTTTCGAGGGCCCCGTGCTCGCGGAGCGCGCCTTCATGGCCGAGCGGGCCCGGAAGACCCCCGTGCGCCGTCCCGGCGAGAACACCGGCCCCCAGCTCGGCGAGGCGGTGCAGGAGCGCCTGCCGCTGCGCGGGGCCGACAAGGAGACCGTCCAGTGGGACTCGTGGCGCCGCGACGACGGCACCTGGGAGGTCCTGCTGGTCTACCGGGTCGCGGGCGAACCGCACTCGGCGAGCTGGACGTACGACCCGCCCCGGCGGCTGGTCCAGGCCGTGGACGACGAGGCGCGCTCGCTGATCGGCGAGACCGACGACGTCGCAGCGCCCGAGCCCAGCTTCCCGTTCGTCCCCCGGATCGCCCGGCTGCCGCGCGACCGGCCGCTGGACCGCGCCCTGGACCGGCAGATCGAGCGCCCCGCCCCGGCCCCGGTCGAGCCCGAGGAGTACACGGGCGGCGCCTCGGCCGGTGAGCGGGACTCGCTGACCAGCCTGCTGGAGGCGGTGCCGAGCTTCCGCGGCGACATGGTCGTGCCCGATCGGCTCTCGTCGCCCGAGCCCCCCGCGCTCGAACCGGCGTTGGACGAGGAGGAGGCGGACGAGCCGCCGGCGGCCGCCGCGTCGGCCGGCGCCGGGTCCGCGTACGCGGACGTGCTCATGCCCAAGGCCGTGGCCGGCCACCGGGACCGGCTGACCGGGACCACCGACCGCCAGGCCGAGGCGGACGGGGTCCGCCCCGGTCGCCGGGCCGCCGTGCCGAGCTGGGACGAGATCGTCTTCGGCACCCGCCGGAAGAAGCAGGACTGACCGGAGAGCGACGACCGGTGGGTGAGGGGCCCGTACGCGACCGCGTACGGGCCCCTCGCCGCCGTCCGGCCGGCGGGCTCAGCGGGGCTCGGGCCCCGTGGCGACCGGTCGGGCCGGGTCCGAGGACCACTCGGACCAGGAGCCGGGGTACAGCACGCCCCGGAACCCCGCGATCTCCAGGGCCAGCACCTCGTGGGCGCCGGAGACCCCCGACCCGCAGTAGACGCCCACCCCCTCGGCGCTCCGCTCCGCCCCGAGCGCCGCGAAGCGTGCGGCGAGCCGCTCGGCGGGGAGGTAGCGGCCGCGCTCGTCGACGTTCTCGGCGGTCGGCGCGGAGACGGCGCCGGGGATGTGGCCGCCGACGCGGTCGATCGGCTCCACGTCGCCCCGGTAGCGCTCCGCCGCCCGCGCGTCGAGCAGCAGACCCGACCGGGCGAACGCCGCCGCGCCGTCCGCGTCCAGCGTGGGCATGGCCCCCGGCTTCGGCCGGAAATCCCCCTCGACGGGGTGCGGGATCTCGGTGGAGAGCTCGCCCGTCCACGCGGCGAGGCCGCCGTCCAGCACCCGTACGTCCGGATGCCCCGTCCAGCGCAGCAGCCACCAGGCGCGCGCGGCGGCCCATCCCTGCCCGCCGTCGTACACCACGACCGGGGTCTCCCGGCCGACCCCGGCGCGGCGCATCACGGCGCCGAAGTCCTCCGGGTCCGGCAGGGGGTGGCGGCCGCCGCTGCCCGCCGGTCCGGCCAGCTCCGTGTCGAGGTCGACGAAGACCGCACCGGGCAGGTGGCCGGCCTCGTAGTCGGGGCGGCCGTGCGCCCCGCCGAGCTGCCAGCGGACGTCCAGGAGCACCGGCGGCCGCGGTCCGGCCGACTCGCTCGCACACGCGGATGCGGTGATGATGGGCTTCATGCGGGCCATCCTCGCGCAGAGACCGCGGCGTCCGTAACAGCGCCGGGGCGGACATCCCATAACGAAACGGCCCCGGCCGGTCGAGAACCCGCGGAACGCGGCGCGGCCGGAGCGCCTCACGCGTCGTGTGGTGCGAGCATCGGCACGGGGCACGGGGACCACGTCCCGACCGGCGGCGCCGTAGGCGTCCCGGACCCCGTACGGCCACCACAACGGTCCGAGGAGAGATACGACGATGACCGAGGCTGCCGCTCGGCGCACGCCCGGAACACCTTGCTGGGTGAGTCTGATCGTGCACGGCCTGACCACGACCCAGCGGTTCTACGAAGCCCTGTTCGGCTGGGAGTTCCGGCCCGGCCCCGACCAACTGGGCCCCTACGTCCGCGGGCTGCTGCACGGGAAGGAGGTCGCGGGCATCGGGCAGTTGGCGCCCGAGCGGCACCTCCCGATCGCCTGGACCACCTATCTGGCGAGCGACGACGCCGACGCGACCGCGGAGGTGATCCGCGCCTGCGGGGGGACGGTGGCGGTCGGCCCGCTGGACGCGGGCGAGGCCGGACGGCTCGCCATCGCCTCGGACCCGAGCGGGGCGGTCTTCGGCGTCTGGCAGGGCGCGGAGCACAGCGGCACCATGACGGCCGGCATCCCCGGCACCCCCGTCTGGAACGAGCTGGTGACCCAGGAGACCTCGACGGTGGCGAAGTTCTACCAGACGGTCTTCGGCTACGCGACGGAGGCGGTGGTCTCGGCCGACTTCGACTACCAGACCCTGCTGGTGGAGGGCAGGCCGGTGGCGGCCCTCCACGGGGTCGGCACCGCCCTGCCGCGCGACCGGGGGCCGCACTGGATGACCCACTTCGAGGTCGCCGACCCGGACGCGGCCGCGGCGCGCGTGGTGGAGCTGGGCGGACGCGTCGTGCAGCCGCCGCGCGAGGGGGCCGGCGGCCGGGCGGCGACGGTCGCGGACCCGGAGGGAGCCGTGTTCACCGTCGTCCGGACCTCCGGGGAGTGAGGCGGTCTCGCCCTCAGCCTTCGGCGGCGACCGGCAGGACGTCCGGGGACAGGCTGCCGGCGCCGGCCGTCCGGGCGGTCGCCCGGCGGCGGTGGTGGCGGCGGCACAGCACCTCGTAACCGACCTCGCCGGCCTGGCGGTTGACGTCGCCGACCACCACCTGCGCGCCCTCCACGACCATCCGGCCGTCCACCGTGCGGGCGTTGTGCGTGGCGCGGGCGCCGCACCAGCACAACGCCTCCACCTGGAGGGCCTCGATGCGGTCGGCCAGCTCGATCAGGCGCTGGGAGCCGGGGAACAGCTTCGTGCGGAAGTCCGTGGTGATGCCGAAGGCGAAGACGTCGAGCCCGAGGTCGTCGACGACCCGCGCGAGCTGGTCGATCTGGGCCGGGGCGAGGAACTGCGCCTCGTCCACGATCACGTAGTCGACCCGGCCGCCGCGGCTGACCCGGTCGACGATGTGCGCGTAGAGGTCCATGCCCTCCTCCGCCTCGACGGCGTCGGTGACCAGGCCGAGACGGGAGGAGAGCTTGCCCTCCCCGGCGCGGTCGTCCCGCGTGAAGATCACGCCCTGGAGGCCGCGCGCCGAGCGGTTGTGGCCGATCTGGAGGGCCAGCGTGCTCTTTCCGCAGTCCATGGTTCCGGAGAAGAACACCAACTCGGGCATGAGGGGTCGAGCACCTTTCACAGGGAGGGACGGTCGGGCGGGGGCGGTTACGAGCGTACTTCGAGGAGCGGCACGAGCTGTTCCACGGGGGTCAGGGAGCCGTGCACGCCGGCCATCGCCGACTCGTGCGGCTCGTTGACCGAGGCGGTGATGATCACGTCGTCGTGGGCCGCGGCGACGACGTCGCCGATCCGGCCGTACACCCGCTCGTCGATCCGCGGCCCGAACCAGCCCGCCGCGATCGCCTCGTCCCGGCTCGCCACCCAGAACTGCTCGCCGAGCACCTCGCGCCAGACGGCCAGGACGTCGGCCTGCGCGCCGGGATGGGCGTAGACGTGGCGGGCGCGCCCCTCGCCGCCGAGGAGGGCGACGCCCGCGCTCAGCTCCCAGTCCTCGTCGAAGTCGATCCGGGACCGCTCGTCGAACGGGATGTCGATCATGCCGTGGTCGGCGGTGATGTAGAGCGCCGAGCGGGGCGGGAGCTGCTCGGCGAGCCGGCGGGCGAGCCCGTCGACGTACATGAGCTGGCCGCGCCAGGCGTCGGAGTCCACGCCGAAGCGGTGGCCCCTGGCGTCGACCTCGCTGTAGTACGTGTACACGAGGGAGCGGTCGCCGGCGGCGAGGCGCTGGGCGGCGACGTCCATCCGGTCCTCGCCGGAGAGCCGGCCCAGGAAGGAGCCGCCGCTGAGCGCGACCTTGGTGAGCGGGGTGCGCTCGAACGTCGGCGCGGAGACCTGCGCGGTGCTCACGCCCGCGGCGTCGGCGAGCTGGAAGACGGTGGGGTGGGGCTGCCACACCTTCGGCTCGGTCCACGGCTGCCAGCGGAGCTGGTTCATCAGCGCGCCGGACTCCGGGTCGCGCACGGTGTAGCCGGGCAGGCCGTGCTCGCCGGGCGGCAGCCCCGTGCCGACCGAGGCGAGCGAGGTCGCCGTGGTGGAGGGGAAACCGGCGGTGAGCGGGCGGCCGGTGCCGCCGCGCGAGGTCGGCAGCAGGGAGTGCAGGAAGGGCGCCTCGTCGGGGTGGGCGGTGATCTGCTCCCAGCCGAGGCCGTCGATCAGGAAGACGCAGTTGCGGTCGGCCGGGGCCAGTTCGGGGATCGCGGCGGAGAAGCCGGGCACCTCCTGTCCGGCGACGAGCGTCGGCAGCAGGTCCGCGAGGGAGCCCCCGCCGTACTCGGGCACGGGCGCGGTGTCCAGCGGCAGCGGGTCGGGGTCGTGCCAGTCGGGCTGGGCCATCAGCGGCCGGTCGCCTCGGTGGCGGCCGTGGCCTCGGAGAGCGCCTGGGCGAAGGCGAGGGTCTGGCGGACCGTGTCGGGGCCGTCGCCGGCCTCGCTGACCCGCAGGCTCAGGTCGTCGGCGGTGGAGCTGCCGGTGTAGCCGTGGTCGGCGTCGCAGGCGGAGTCGCCGCAGGCGGCGGGCTCCAGGTCGATCCGGGAGACGGCGCCCCAGCCGATGGTGAGGACGACCTCGCGGGGCAGGGCGCCCGGAACGTACTTCTCCGGGTTGGCCACCACCCGGCTGACCACGACGGAGGAGATGCGGTCGAGCTTGACCGACTCGGTGGAGGTGGTGGCGTACGGGGTGGGCGAGCTGGTGTCGGCGGCCTGTTCGTCGGTGTGGCTGACGATGAACCGCTGCTCCGTCAGGACGAGGACCGTCACATGGCGGCGCACCTCGTTGGAGTCGAAGGTGGTCTCCTGGTGCACCAGGTACGAAGCGACCGGCTCCCCGCCGACGGCGGCCTCCACCGCCTCGGCCACGAGGGCCGGGTAGTAGCCGCTGCGCTCGATCGCCGCGCGCAGCCCCTGGGTCGTCGTACCGGTCTTTGCCATGAGCACCATCCTACGGCGGGCCGGTGACTGCCGGGGACGCCCCGGCGGACGGGTGCGGGGCGTCCGCTTCCGGCCGCGGGGCCGCCGTCAGTAGTTCGGGAGGCGGCGGGGGCCGAGGTCGCCGCGGGCGGGCGGCGGGGCGAGCCGGACGCTCGCGCTCAGCACGGTCAGGCCGTGCGGGGCCACCACGACCGGTTCGAGGGCGACGGACACCACCTCGGGGTGGTCGTCGACCAGCCGGGACAGCCTCAGCAACAGCTCTTCGAGCGCCGCCGTGTCGACCGGGGCCGCGCCGCGCCAGCCGAACAGCACCGGGGCCGCCCTGATCGACCGGACCAGCTCGGCGGCGTCGCGGTCGGTCGCCGGAACCAGCCGGTGGGCGGTGTCGCCCAGCAGTTCGGAGGGGGCGCCCGCCAGGCCGAAGGAGAGGACGGCTCCGGCGGCCGCGTCGATGGAGGCCCGTACGACGGTGTCCACGCCGCGCGGGGCCATCGCCTGGACGACGGGGAGCAGTTCGGCGGGGGCGCCGAGGAGGTCGGTCAGCTCTCCGTACGCCCGGCGCAGCGCCTCCTCGTCGGCGAGGTCGAGGCGGACCCCGCCGAGGTCGGCCCGGTGGCGCAGGTGGGGCGCGGTGGTCTTCAGCGCCACCGGGTAGCCGAGCGAGGCGGCCGCTGCGACGGCCGCCTCGGGGTCCGGGGCGGGCGCCGCGCGCCGGACGGCGATGCCGTAGCGGCCGAGCAGTTCGCGGGCCTCGTCGGAGGCGAGGGGCCGGCCGCGCGGGCCGGGGGCGGTGGCGAGCTGGGCCTCGATCAGGGCGGCGGCGCCGGGCTCGTCGATGGTGTCGTCGAGGAATTCGGGGACCTTGCCGGGCGCGGCCGCCTGACGCCTCCACTGGGCGTACTTCACGGCCTCGGCGAGGGCGCGCACCGCGCGTTCGGCGGCCGGGTACGCGGGAATGCGGCCGGGGCGGCCGGGCTGTTCGGCGTCGGCCTCCTCGGGGCGGTCCTCCGGCGCCGCCCCGGCCGCCCGGACGGGCGGGGGCGGGGTGGGGCGGGGGCGCGGGGCGGCGGTGCCGGCGGCGGCGGCAAGCGCCTCCGCGAGGCCGCCGATCTCGACGTGGACGACGGCCACGGGCTTGGCCGGGCCGCCCGCGGCGGCCTTGCTCAGGGCGGCGGCCAGCACCTCGCCGTCGCCGGTCTCGGCCTCCCCGTCCTCGCCGACCCACGGGATGGCCGTGACGATCACGGCGTCGCAGGCCGCGTCGGCCAGCGCCTCGGCGAGGGCGTCGCGGAAGTCGCGGGGGGAGGCGGCGGTGGTGAGGTCGCGCGGCGGGCGCGGGCGCAGCCCCTCGGCGAGGCAGGCGTCGTAGGTGAGCAGGCCGAGGGACTCGGAGTTGCCGAGGATCGCGACGCGGGGACCGGCCGGGAGGGGCTGGTCCGCCAGCAGGAGCCCGGCGTCGACCATCTCGGTCACCGTGTCGACGCGGATGACGCCGGCCTGGCGCATCAGGGCGGAGACGGTGGCGTCGGGGATGCGGCTGACGGGAACCGCGTGGCCGGGCGGGGTGGAGCCGCTGTGCCGGGCCCCCTTGACCACGACGACGGGTTTGACGGCGGCGGTGCGGCGGGCGAGGCGGGTGAACTTGCGGGGGTTGCCGATGGATTCGAGGTAGAGCAGGGCGACGTCGGTGTCCGGGTCCTCGAAGGAGTACTGGAGGAAGTCGTTGCCGGAGACGTCGGCCCGGTTGCCCGCCGAGATGAACGAGGACAGGCCCGCCCCGCGCCGGTGGAGGCCGGAGAGCAGGGCGATGCCGATCGCGCCGGACTGGGTGAACAGGCCGATCCGGCCGCGGGCGGGCGACTCGGGGGCGAGGGAGGCGTTCAGCCGGACGGCCTCGGCGGTGTTGATGATGCCGAAGGCGTTCGGCCCGATGATCCTCATGCCGTACGAGCGGGCCTGGCGGACCAGTTCGCGCTGGAGCTCGCGGCCCTCGGCGCCGCGCTCGGCGTATCCGGCGGAGAGGACGACGAGGCCCTGGACGCCGTGCTCCCCGCAGTCGGCGACGGCCTCGGGCACCCGGTGGGCGGGGACGGCGACGACGGCGAGGTCGACCCGCTCGTCGATCTCGCCGAGCGAGCGGTGGGCGGGCACCCCGTCGAGGGTCGTCGTGCCCGCGTCGAAGGCCCGGTTCACGGCGTACGCCCGGCCGGTGTAGCCGGCGGCGAGGAGGTTGCGCAGGACGGTGCGGCCGACGCCGCCGGGGGCGCGCCCGGCGCCGATGACCGCCACGGAGCCGGGGGCCAGGAGGCGCTGCACCGAGCGGGCCTCGGCGCGCTGCTCGCGGCCGCGCTGGACGGCCAGGGACTCCTCGGTGGGTTCGAGGTCGAGGGTGAGGTGGACGGAGCCGTCCTCGAAACTGCGGCGCTGGGTGTACCCGGCGTCGCGGAACACCTTGATCATCTTGGTGTTGGCGGGGAGCACCTCGGCGGCGAAGCGCCGGATGCCGCGCTCGCGGGCGACGGCGGCGATGTGTTCGAGCAGCGCCGAGGCGACCCCGCGGCCCTGGTGGTCGTCCTGGACGAGGAAGGCGACCTCGGCCGCGTCGGCGGGGGCGGAGGCGGGGCGGCCCCGGTCGTCGATGCGGTCGTAGCGGACGGTCCCGATGAACTCGCCGCCGATGGTGACGGCCAGCCCCACCCGGTCGACGTAGTCGTGATGGGTGAAGCGGTGCACGTCCCGGTCGGACAGCCGGGGGTACGGGGCGAAGAACCGGTAGTACTTCGACTCGTCGGACACCTGCTCGTAAAAGCTGACCAGTCGTTCGGCGTCGTCCGTGGTGATGGGCCTGATGCGCGCGGTGCCCCCGTCGCGGAGCACCACGTCCGCTTCCCAGTGGTCGGGGTACGCGTGATGCGGACTCTGCTCCGGCGTGGGCTGCATGGGCCCCAGCCTACGGCGGACACCCCGGTCGCGGACCGGGTGGAGCCGGGGCAGGCTGGGGAGCCCCACCCGCGGGCGGCCGCGGCGGGGGCGGGCTGGAGGCCGGGCACAGCACCGCGCACTGCATGAGAGACTGGTCTAGACAACCGTTGATATGTGAAGGGCAGAACCATGGCTGAGCGCCGCGTAAACGTCGGTTGGGCCGAGGGCCTGCACGCCCGCCCCGCTTCCATCTTCGTCCGTGCCGCCACGGCGTCCGGCGTCCCGGTGACCATCGCCAAGGCCGACGGCGACCCCGTCAACGCCGCCTCCATGCTCGCCGTGCTCGGCCTGGGCGCGCAGGGCGGCGAGGAGATCGTGCTCGCCTCCGACGCGGACGGCGCCGAGGCCGCTCTGGACCGGCTGGCGAAGCTGGTGGCCGAGGGTCTGGAAGAGCTTCCCGAGACCGTCTGACCCGCCGGGCCCGGCACGCCGGGTCCGCTCCTCCGGCCCGGTCGGCCCCCGCGATCGAGCGGGTCGGAGTTCCTGTCGCGCGAGAGCCGCGGCCCCTCACCGGGCCGCGGCTCTTTCGCGTTCCCGCGTCGGCGGCGGGCGGGCGCTCGCGGATCGCGTCGTCCGCGGCGGGTGGCGGGTGGTGGGCCGGGTGCCCTCGGAGGGGCGGTGGGCGCGACGGTCGGCGGTGGGCTCGGGTGCACGCCCTGGCTCGGGTTCGAGCGGCGCGCGACGGGTCGGCCGGGGATCCTCCGGACTCGGCGCGATACGGGCGGGTCGACCGGTGCCCCGCCGGGCGCGGCGCGGCGCGGACGGATCGGCCGGGGACCCGCCGGGCGCGGCGCGGCGCGGACGGATCGGCCGGGGACCCGCCGGGCTCGATGCGGCGCGGGCGGGTCGACCGGGCCCCGCCGGGCTCGGGCGGGCGCGGCGGGTCGCGGACGGTACGCGGACGGCCCCGCACCGCCGCGCGGTGGCGGGGTGCGGGGCCGTGCGGACCCGGTGGGTCAGAGGCTCAGGCCGTGGGCGCGCAGATAGCCGACGGGGTCCATGTCGGAGCCGTAGGCGGGGCTGGTCCGGGCCTCGAAGTGCAGGTGCGGGCCCGTGGAGTTGCCGGTGGAGCCGGAGAGCCCGATCTGCTGGCCGGAAGCGACGCTCTGGCCGACGAAGACGCCGATCGAGGAGAGGTGGCCGTACTGGGTGTACGTGCCGTCCGCCATCCGGAGCACGATGTTGTTGCCGTACGCGCCGCCCCAGCCGGCCTCGACGACCGTCCCGGCGCCGACCGCGACGACGGAGCTGCCGGAGGGGGCGAGGAAGTCCACGCCGGAGTGGCTGCCGGAGGACCAGAGCGAACCGCCGGACCGGTAGCCGGTGGTGACGTGGCTTCCGGCGACCGGGAGGTGGAAGGCGTTGAGCCGGGCGCGCTCGGCGGCGCGGGCGGCGCGGGCCTTCTCCTCGCGGATCTCCGCGGCGCGGGCCTCGGCCTTGCGTCGGGCCTCCGCCTTGGCCTTCGCCCGGGCGGCGGCCTTGGCCCTCGCCTCGGCCTGCTCCTGCTGCGCCTGCGCCTGGGCGTCGATCTGCTCGGCGAGGGAGGCGTCGAGGGCGATGGCCTGGGTGAGGCCGGTGTCGGCCGCGCCGGGGGTCTCGGTGTCCGCGGCGAGGGCCGGGGAGGCCAGCGAGCCGATGACCCCGGTGCCGGCCAGAGCCGCGATGCCGGCCGCCCGGGCGCCCCGGCGGGCGAGGCGGCTGGAGGCGCGGTGCTTCCCGGCAGGACGGGTGAACGCCATGGAGGGGCTGAATCCTTTCCTTCCTTCTCGCCTACCGGGTTAGCTGACGGGTTCGGAGCAGGAAGGTCTCCTACGGACACCGCCCCCATCCGGGCGCGGCCTCCGATTCACCCCAGGGACTGTGTGGGTCCCCGGCTCCCCAGGCTCGCGCCTGACGGGGACTCGGCGATGACTGCCCGGCGCCGCGGCTGCGGCATACGGGTGACGGACAGCGGAGCCGACGCTAAGCCGGACGGCTTCCCGACGCCAAGCCGATCAGACGATTTGTCGCACATCCCACAGGGCGGAACACCCTCTTCTCCGCGAAATCCAACAGAGCGCCCGTATCGGGCAAAGGGGAGGAACCCGGCGGACTCTCGTCCGCCGGGGTCCTCCTCGTCCGGATGCGCCGAGGTGTCAGCCGGTGACGACGGAGACCTCTCCGATGCTGAGGGCCTTCACGGGCTCCGCGATCCGCGCCGCGTCCCCCACCAGGACCGTGACCAGCCGGTCCACCGGGAAGGCGCTGACCACCGCGGCGGTCGCCTCCACGGTGCCCGTCTCCGCCAACCGGGCGTAGAGGCGGGCCTGGTAGTCGTCGGGGAGGTGCTGCTCGACCTGGTCGGCCAGCGTGCTCGCGACGGAGGCGGCGGTCTCGAACTTCAGCGGGGCGACGCCCACCAGATTCTGCACGGCCGTCTCGCGCTCGGCGTCGGTCAGCCCTTCGGCCGCCAGCGTGCGCAGGACCTTCCACAGGTCCTCCAGCGCCGGACCGGTGGACTCCGTGTCCACCGAGCCGCTGATCGCGAGCATGGCCGCGCCGCCCGCGTCGGGGCCGCTGGAACGCAGCACCTGGGCGAAGGCGCGCACCCCGTAGGTGTAGCCCTTCTCCTCGCGCAGCACCCGGTCCAGCCGGGAGGTGAGCGTGCCGCCCAGGCAGTACGTGCCGAGCACCTGCGCGGGCCACACGCTCTCGTGCCGGTCCGGGCCGATGCGGCCGATCAGCAGTTGGGTCTGGACCGCGCCCGGACGGTCCACGATGACCACCCGGCCGGTGTCGTCGGCGGTGATGGGCGCGACCGGGTACTCCCGGCCCGCGTCGCCCGACCAGTCGCCGAGGGTGTCGGCGAGCAGGGCGTCGAGGTCGATGCCGGTGAGGTCGCCGACGATCACGGCCGTCGCGGTGGACGGGCGGACGTGGGCGTCGTAGAACGCGCGCACCGCGGCCGCGTCGATCCGCCGGACCGTCTCCTCGGTGCCCAGGCGCGGACGGGACATCCGCGCGGTGGCCGGGAACAGCTCCTTGGAGAGCTGCTTGGCGGCGCGGCGGGAGGGGTTGGCCTGCTCGTGCGGGATCTCGTCCAGCCGGTTGCCGACGAGGCGCTCGATCTCGCTCTCGGTGAAGGCCGGGGCCCGCAGCGCCTCGGCGACCAGCCCGAGGGCCTTCGCCAGCCGGGAGGCCGGGACCTCCAGGGAGACCCGGACGCCGGGGTGGTCGGCGTGCGCGTCGAGGGTCGCGCCGCAGCGCTCCAGCTCGGCGGCGAACTCCTCGGCGCTGTGCTTGTCCGTGCCCTCCGAGAGCGCCCGCGACATGATCGTGGCCACGCCGTCCAGGCCCTCGGGCTCGGCGTCCAGGGGCGCGTGCAGGAAGATCTCCACCGCGATGACCTGCTGGCCGGGGCGGTGGCAGCGCAGCACGGTCAGCCCGTTGGGCAGGGCGCCGCGCTCGGGCGCCGGGAAGGCCCAGGGGCGGGCCGTGCCGGCGGTGGGCTGCGGGTGGAACTGCATGGCTACTCCAGTCACGGCGGCGTCGCTCACTTGGCCGCCCCCTCGTGGGCGTCGGCGCCGTCGGCGGCCTCGTCGGACGGCTCGATCGGCTCGTACACCAGCACCGCGCGGTTGTCGGGGCGCAGGGCCGCCGCGGCGGCCGCGCGCACCTCGTCCGCCGTGACGTCCAGCACGCGGCCGACGGCGCTCAGGGCGAGCTGCGGGTCGCCGAACAGGACCGCGTAGCGGCACAGTTCGTCGGCGCGCCCGGCGACCGTGCCGAGCCGGTCCAGCCACTCGCGCTCCAACTGCGCCTGGGCCCGCTCCATCTCCTCGGGGGTGGGCCCCTCGGCCGCGAACCGGGCCAGCTCCTCGTCGACCGCGGCCTCGATCTGCTCCACCTCGACGCCGCCGGACGTCTTCACGTCCAGCCAGCCCAGCGAGGGCGCTCCGGCCAGCCGCAGCAGGCCGAAGCCGGCCGCGACCGCCGTACGGTCGCGGCGGACCAGGCGGTTGTGCAGCCGCGAGGACTCGCCGCCGCCCAGCACGGTCAGCGCGAGGTCCGCGGCGTCGCAGGCGCGGGTGCCGTCGTGCGGCAGCCGGTAGGCGGCCATCAGCGCACGCGCCGGGACCTCCTCGTGGACCACTTCGCGCAACTGCTCGCCGATGGTCTCGGGCAGGGCGCCGTCGCGCGGGGGCTGCTTGCCGTCGTGGGCCGGGATGGAGCCGAAGTACTTCTCGATCCACGCGAGCGTCTGCTCGGGGTCGATGTCGCCGACCACCGAGAGCACCGCGTTGTTGGGCGCGTAGTACGTACGGAAGAACGCGCGGGCGTCCTCCAGGGTGGCCGCGTCCAGGTCGGCCATGGAGCCGATCGGGGTGTGGTGGTAGGGGTGGCCCTCGGGGTAGGCGAGGGCGGTCAGCTTCTCGAACGCGGTGCCGTAGGGCACGTTGTCGTAGCGCTGGCGTCGTTCGTTCTTGACGACGTCGCGCTGGTTCTCCATGGACTCCTCGTCGAGAGCGGCGAGGAGGGAGCCCATGCGGTCGGCCTCCAGCCAGAGCGCCAGCTCCACCTGGTGGGTGGGCATGGTCTCGAAGTAGTTGGTCCGCTCGAAGCTGGTGGTCCCGTTGAGCGAGCCCCCGGCCCCCTGGACCAGCTCGAAGTGGCCGTTCCCCTTGACCTGGCCCGAGCCCTGGAACATCAGGTGCTCGAAGAGGTGCGCCAGGCCGGTGCGTCCCGCGACCTCGTGGCGCGACCCGACGTCGTACCAGAGGCAGACCGCGGCGACCGGGGTCAGATGGTCCTCGGAGAGCACCACACGCAGGCCGTTGGCCAGGCGGTGCTCGGTCGCTGTCAAGCCGCCGGAGCCGGCCTGTGCGGTGGCCGTGTGACCCATGGGCATGTACGTCCCTTCGATCGCGATGCTGGACTTTCTGCCAGACCTGCCACTCTAGGCAAGCGCACCGGCGCCTGGCGAAGTTCCCGTTCGGCCGATGTTTCCGTCGATGGTGTCGCGGGCGGGTCCCCGCGGCCCGCTTCGGACGGGTCGAGGTCCGCGCTGTCAGTGCGGCGGTCCACAATGGACCGCGTCAGCAGCTCGTGTCGCCAGCTCGTGTCACCTCGAACAAGCTCAGGTCGCCCGAACAGAATCCGTGAAGGAGTCGCAGCCGCGATGGCCCGCCGTAGCACGAAGACCCCGCCGCCGGACGACTTCGAGGAGAAGATCCTCGACATCGACGTCGTCGACGAAATGCAGGGCTCCTTCCTCGAGTACGCGTACTCGGTGATCTACTCCAGGGCCCTGCCCGACGCCCGTGACGGCATGAAGCCGGTGCACCGCCGCATCGTGTCCCAGATGAACGAGATGGGGCTGCGCCCCGACCGCGGCTACGTGAAGTGCGCCCGCGTCGTCGGCGAGGTGATGGGCAAGCTGCACCCGCACGGCGACGCCTCGATCTACGACGCCCTGGTGCGGATGGCGCAGCCGTTCTCGATGCGGCTGCCCCTGGTCGACGGCCACGGCAACTTCGGCTCCCTGGGCAACGACGACCCGCCGGCGGCGATGCGTTACACCGAGTGCCGGATGGCCGACGCCACCTCGCTGATGACCGAGGCGATCGACGAGGACACCGTCGATTTCCAGTCGAACTACGACGGTCAGGAGCGCGAGCCGGTCGTCCTCCCGGCCGCCTACCCCAACCTCCTGGTCAACGGGGTGTCCGGGATCGCCGTGGGCATGGCGACGAACATGCCCCCGCACAACCTGGGCGAGGTCATCGCCGCCGCCCGGCACCTGATCAAGCATCCGGGCGCCGACGTCGAGACGCTGATGCGCTTCGTCCCCGGCCCCGACCTGCCCACCGGCGGGCGCATCGTCGGACTCTCCGGCATCAAGGACGCGTACACGGCGGGCCGCGGCTCGTTCAAGATCCGCGCCACCGTCGCCGTGGAGAACGTGACCGCCCGCCGCAAGGGCCTCGTCGTCACCGAACTGCCCTTCACCGTGGGCCCGGAGAAGGTGATCGCCAAGATCAAGGACCTGGTCTCGGCCAAGAAGCTCCAGGGCATCGCGGACGTCAAGGACCTCACCGACCGGTCGCACGGACTGCGCCTGGTCATCGAGGTGAAGAACGGCTTCGTCCCCGAAGCGGTGCTGGAGCAGCTCTACAAGCTGACGCCGATGGAGGAGTCCTTCGGCATCAACAACGTGGCGCTGGTCGACGGCCAGCCGCTCACCCTCGGCCTCAAGGAGCTGCTGGAGGTCTACCTCGACCACCGCTTCGAGGTGGTGCGCCGGCGCAGCGAGTTCCGCCGCACCAAGCGCCGCGACCGGCTGCACCTGGTCGAGGGCCTGATCGTCGCGCTGCTCGACATCGACGAGGTCATCCGGATCATCCGGGACAGCGACAACTCGGCGCAGGCGAAGGAGCGCCTGATGGCGCACTTCTCGCTCAGCGAGACCCAGACGCAGTACATCCTGGACACCCCGCTGCGCCGGCTCACCCGGTTCGACCGGATCGAGCTGGAGGGCGAGCGGGACCGGCTCAACGGCGAGATCGAGGCGCTGACCGCGATCCTGGAGTCGGACGCGGAGCTGCGCAAGCTGGTCTCCTCGGAGCTGGCCGCGGTGGCGAAGAAGTTCGGCACGGACCGGCGCACGGTGCTGCTGGAGTCGGCCGGTTCGCAGATCGCCTCGGTGCCGCTGGAGGTGGCGGACGACCCGTGCCGGGTGCTGCTCTCCTCGACGGGCCTGCTGGCCCGGACGGCCAACGCCGACCCGGTAGAGGTCTCCGAGGACGCCCGGCGGACGAAGCACGACGTGATCGTCTCGGCGGTCGCGGCGACGGCCCGCGGCGACGTCGGGGCGGTGACCTCAGCGGGCCGGCTGCTGCGGCTCTCGGTGATCGACCTGCCGCAGTTGCCGGACACCCACGCCGAGCCGAACCTCTCGGGCGGGGCGCCGATCGCCGAGTTCCTCAGCCTGGAGCCGGACGAGGAGCTGATCTGCCTGACCACCCTCGACGAGTCCTCGCCGGGCCTGGCGATCGGCACGCTCCAGGGCGTGGTGAAGCGCGTCGCGCCGGACTATCCGGCCAACAAGGACGAGCTGGAGGTCATCACCCTCAAGGACGGTGACCGCATCGTGGGCGCGACCGAGCTGCGCACGGGCGAGGAGGACCTGGTCTTCATCACCTCCGACGCCCAGTTGCTGCGCTATCCGGCGGCCCAGGTGCGCCCGCAGGGGCGGCCCGCCGGAGGCATGGCGGGCGTGAAGCTGACGGCCGGGTCCGAGGTGCTGTCGTTCACGGCGGTGGACCCGGCGTCGGACGCGGTCGTGTTCACGGTGGCCGGCTCGCACGGGACGCTGGACGACTCGGCGCTGACGTGCAAGCTCACCCCGTTCGACCAGTATCCGCGCAAGGGCCGGGCGACCGGCGGGGTGCGCTGCCAGCGGTTCCTCAAGGGGGAGGACGTCCTGGTGTTCGCCTGGGCCGGGGCCACCCCGGCCAGGGCCGCCCAGAAGAACGGCGCTCCGGCCGAGCTGCCCGAGCCGGACCCGCGGCGCGACGGCTCGGGCACGCCGCTGCACCAGCCGGTGGCCGTCATCGCCGGTCCGGTGTAGGCGGTACGCGCGGGGCGGTCCGGGGGCCTCACGCCTCCGCGGCCGCCTCCTCCTCCTCCCGTACGGCGTCCGCGTCCGGAGCGGGCTCCGCCTCCCGTACGTAGCGGAGCACGCCCCACATGGCGCGCTCCGCCGCGTACGGGGCGTCCGGCGATCCGGCCGACGGGTCCGGCAGCGTGTCGGCATCGGTCTCGGACGCGTCGGCGTCGGCGAGGCAGCCGGCCAGGGCGGCCCGCAGCGCCCCGGCGTCGATGCCCGCGCCGATCAGGACGAGCCGGCTCAGCCGCGGTTCGTCCCGCGCCCACGGCCGCGGGACGAACCGCAGGAACCTCCCGACCGCGTGGAGGGCGTACGCGTTCGCCGGGTCCCCCGCCCCGAAGTCGGCGAACCCCTTGATCCGGTAGAGCCCTTCGGGCCGGGAGTCGAGGAAGGCCATGAAGCGGCGGGGGTCCAGCGGCACGTCCGAGGTGAAGTCGACGCTCTCGTACGCCGCGTGCAGGTGCTCCCGATGCGCCGCGCTCCCCTCGTCGCCCGCTCCCCCGCCGTCGCACTCCGCCTCGCGCAGCAGGTCCTCGAAGGTGAGCTGACGGGTCTTCTCCTCGTGGTCGGGGCGCAGGGCCGGGTCGAAGAGCAGCGCGGGATCGATCCGGCCGTGCGTGGCGGAGACGACGGCGGCCGGGCCGCACAGCGCCCCCACCCGCGCCCGCAGCTCGTCGTGCTCCGCCGCCCCGATCCGGTCGGTCTTGTTCAGGACGACGAGGTCCGCGACGGCGAGATGGC
Organism: Streptomyces sp. NPDC041970; assembly: GCF_055588985.1. Classification (NCBI taxonomy): domain Bacteria; kingdom Bacillati; phylum Actinomycetota; class Actinomycetes; order Kitasatosporales; family Streptomycetaceae; genus Streptomyces; species Streptomyces sp. NPDC041970. The sequence goes on along the minus strand of NZ_JBVJCD010000048.1, from coordinate 25,480 downwards.
GGTCGATCTCCGGGTGCCGCTCGCGGGTGCGGCCGAACTCCGCCGCGTCGACGACCTCGACGAGTCCGCCGTACTGGATGCGCGGATCGTCGCTGGCCAGCACCATGCGCACGAGCTCCTGCGGCTCGGCCAGGCCGCTCGCCTCGATGACGATCACGTCGAGCCGGGCGGAGGGCCGGGTCAACGTCTCCAGGAAGGCGTCGAGCTCGCTCGCGTCGACCGCGCAGCACAGGCAGCCGTTGCCCAGCGAGACCGTCGAGCCGACCTGCCCCGAGACGGTCATGGCGTCGATCTCGATGGCCCCGAAGTCGTTGACGACCACCCCGATCCGGGTGCCCTCCCGGTTGCGGAGCAGGTGGTTGAGGAGGGTGGTCTTGCCTGATCCGAGGAAGCCCGCCAGGACGACGACCGGGATCTGCGGGGTGCGGGGCGGGGTCAACGGGGGGGCCTTCCTGGGGGCGTCGTCAGGGTGCCGGGACCGGCTGCGGCGGGGGTGGGCCGACATAGCGGGCCGCCGGGCGGATGATCTTCGAGTCCTCCGCCTGCTCCAGGATATTGGCGCTCCAGCCGATCATCCGCGCGGCGCAGAAGGTGGGGGTGAACATCGGGCGCGGCAGCCCGCACAGCTCCATGACCACTCCGGCGTAGAACTCGACGTTGGTGTGGAGCTCACGGCCCGGCTTCAGCTCGGCGAGGATGGCCTCCACCCGCCGCTCCACCTCCACGGCGAAGGCGACGAGCGGTCCGCCGAAGTCCTCGGCGAGGGTCCTGAGCATCCGTGAGCGCGGGTCCTCGGTGCGGTAGACGGGGTGGCCGAAGCCCATGATGCGGCGCCCGGAGAGGACCTGTTCGCGGATCCAGCCGTCGATGCGGTCGGGCCGGCCGATGGCGTCGAGGGTGTCCAGGGCCCGGCTGGGCGCTCCCCCGTGCAGCGGTCCGGAGAGGGCGCCGACGGCGGCCACGAGACAGGCGGCCAGGTCGGCCCCGGTGGAGGCGACGACCCTGGCGGTGAAGGTCGAGGCGTTGAAGCCGTGGTCGACGGTCGAGACGAGGTAGCGCTCGACGGCCCGGACCCGTGCGGGCTCGGGCTCCGACCCGGTCAGCATGTAGAGGTAGTTGGCGGCGAAGGCCAGGTCCTCGCGGGGCTCGACCGGATCCAGGCCCTCGCCCAGGCGGTGCAGCGCGGTGAGGATCGTCGGGACGGCCGCGCAGACGGCCAGGGCGTCCTCCCGTCGGCGCTCGGCCCCGATGTCGTACACCGGGCGGAAGCCGGCCGACGCCCCGAGCAGGGACAGCGCGGTGCGCAGTCCGGCGAGCGGCCCGGAGGCGGCCCCGGCGCGGGCGATGGCGGGCAGCGCATCGCGGACCTCGGCGGGCAGCGCGCGCAGCGACGCCGTACGGGCGGCGAAGTCGGCGGCGGCCGCCCGGTCGGGCAGCTCGCCGTGGAACATCAGGTGCCACACGTCCTCGAAGGGGCGGGTGCGGGCCAGCTCGATCGCCGAGTACTGGCGGTAGTGGTAGAAGCCCTCGCGGCCTCGGACATCCCCGAGGGCGGTGTCGGTGACGACGACGCCGGCGAGGCCGCGGGGGGCGGCAGGGGTGGTGGTCATGGCCGTGCTCTCTTTCCTCCACAGGATATTGATACGACTGTCCATGCTTGACTGAATGACTGTCAATATTGATTGAATCAATGTCAATCCGAGGAAACCGGCGGCTGACCATGGACGCGGGGTGGATACGGTGGTCGCCATGACGGATCAACCAGCCCCCGGTGCTCCTGCCGGCCTCCGGCTCACCACACGGGAGGCGGCCGACCTGCTGGGCGTGAAGCCGGAGACGGTGTACGCCTACGTCAGCCGCGGCCAGTTGACCAGCGCACGGGCCCCCGGCGGGCGGGGCAGCACGTTCGACGCCGACGAGGTGCGGGCACTGGCCCGGCGCTCGGGACGGCGCGAGGCCCACCAGAGCGCCGGAGGCGGCCTCGTCTTCCGGACCGGCCTCACGCTCATCGAGGCGGACCGCTACTGCTTCCGCGGGGTCGACGCCGTGGAGCTGGCCCTGCGGCACGGTTACGAGGAGGTCGCCGAGTGGCTGTGGACGGGGACCCCCCGTCCCGGCGCGCGCTTCACCGCGCCCGCCGAGGCCCTCGCGGCGGCCCGCCGGGCGGTGGGCGCGCTGCCCGCGCACAGCGGCTCCACGGACCGGTTGCGGGTGGCGGTGACCGCCGCCGCGGTCACGGACCCGCTGCGGTTCGACCTCGCGCCGCGGGCCGTGCTGGACAGCGCGCGCGGTCTGATCCCCACGCTGGTGGGCGCACTGCCGGTGCTCGGCGGCCCGTCCGCCGAGGAGGACGGCGGGCCCGCCCCCATGGCGCACGCGCTGTGGTCGCGGCTCACCCCGCTGCCGGCGGACGCCCCCTCCCTCGCCGTGCTGGACGCGGCGCTGGCACTCCTGGTCGACCACGACCTGGCGGCCTCCACCCTGGCCGCCAGGGTCGCCGCCTCCGCCCGCGCCCACCCCTACGCCGTGGTCTCCGCGGGCCTCGGCGTCCTGGAGGGGCCGCTCCACGGGGCGGCGAGCGGGGCGGCCCACCGGATGCTGCGGGAGGCGGTGGACCGGGGCAGCGCGGTGCCCGTGGTGGCCGACCATGTGCGGGCCGGACGCCCGGTGCCGGGCCTGGGCCACCGGCTGTACCGGGGCGAGGACCCGCGGGCGACGGCCCTGTTCACCCTGCTGGAGGACGTGCCGGAGGCGGCCGGGGCGCTGGCGGCGGCGCGCGAGACGGTCGCCGCCGCCGCGCGCCACGCCCCGCTGCACGCCAACGTCGACCTGGCCCTGGCCGTCCTGTCCGTCGCGCGGGGGATGCCGGCGGACGCGGGCGAGACCGTGTTCGCGGTGTCCCGCACGGCGGGCTGGATCGCCCACGCGCTGGAGGAGTACGCCGAGAGCCCCCTGCGCATCCGCCCCAGCGGGCAGTACACCGGCCCCCGCCCGCCTCGGCCGCTGCCCGCGCCCGACGGCGGGCCGGGCCCGCGGGCGGAGCGCGGGGGCGTGGTCCCGCCCCCGCCGCCCGGCCGTCCACCGCTCCCCGGATGAGCACCGCCTCGGCCGCCGTCCGGGGCCCGCGCCGGTTCGGCCGGCCGCGACGGGTCTTCTCGCAGGTCCTGCTGATGCAACTGGCCGTCGTCACCGGCGTCACCGTGCTGGTCACCGGCCTGTTCCTGGCCCCCCTCGGGGCCCAACTGGACGACCAGGCGATGCGCCGCGCGCTGGCCATCGCCCAGAGCACCGCCGCCCAGCCGGGCATCGCCACCGGCCTGCGCACCACGGCCCCGTCCGGGCACGGCCCCGTCCAGGCGGCGGCCGAAGGGGTCCGCCGGGCCACCGGCGCAGAGTACGTCGTCGTCATGGACCGGCGGGGGGTTCGGTGGTCGCACCCCGAGCCCTGCCGGATCGGCGGAGTCGTCTCCACCGACCCCGAAGCCGCCCTGAGCGGCCGGGAGGTGATGGAGATCGACAGCGGGACGCTCGGCCGTTCCGCGCGGGGCAAGGTCCCGCTCCTCGGCCCCTCCGGCGAGGTGGTCGGCGCGGTGTCGGTGGGCATCGCCTACGACAGCGTCCGCGCCCGGCTCCTCGCGGCGATACCGGGGCTGCTGGCGTACGCGGGCGGAGCCCTGGCCGTCGGCGCGCTCGCCGCCTGTCTGATCTCCCGCCGGCTCCAGCGTCAGACCCATGACCTGGCGTTCTCCGACATCGCCGCGCTGCTGGCCGAGCGCGAGGCCATGCTGCACGGCATCCGCGAAGGGGTCGTCGCCCTCGACGCGGCGGGCCGCGTCCGGCTGCTCAACGACGAGGCGCAACGGCTGCTCGGGCTCGGCCCGGAGGCGGCGGGCCGCCCGCTGGAGGAGGTGCTGGACGGCGGCCGGACGGCGGACGTCCTCGCCGGGCGGGTGGTCGGCGACGACCTGCTGGCCGTACGGGGCAACCGGGTGCTCCTGGCCAACCGGATGCCCACCGACGACGGCGGGGCCGTGGTCACCCTGCGCGACCGGACCGAGCTGGAGCGCCTCGGCCGCGAACTCGACTCCACCACGGGGCTGATCGACGCCCTGCGCGCCCAGGACCACGAGCACGCGAACCGGCTGCACACCCTGCTGGGGCTGCTGGAGCTGGAGATGCACGAGGACGCGATGGAGTTCGTCACGGAGGTGGTGGGCGTGCACCGGGCGACGGCGGAGCAGGTCGCCGAGAAGGTCCGGGACCCGCTGCTGGCCGCCCTCCTGGTCGGCAAGGCGGCGGTCGCCGCGGAGCGCGGCGTCGCGCTGCGCGTGGCGGGCGGCTCACTGCTGCCGGACCGGGTGGTCGACCCCCGCGGCCTGGTCACCGTGGTCGGGAACCTCGTCGACAACGCCATGGACGCGGCGGCCGGGTCGACCGGGGCGCTCGTCGAGGTCGGCCTGCGGACGGAGGACCGTACGGTGGTGCTGCGGGTGCGCGACAGCGGTCCCGGCGTCCCGCCGGGGCAGCAGGCGTCGATCTTCACGGAGGGCTGGTCCACCAAGGAGGTCCCGGCGCACGGCAGGCGCGGCCTCGGGCTGGCGCTGGTGCGGCGGCTCGCGGAGCGCCACGGGGGCAGCGTGGCGGTCGCGGACGCGGAGGGCGGCGGGGCGGTGTTCACGGTCGTGCTCCCCGAGGCGCTGGCGGAGCCCGCCGCGGCCGCGAGCGGCGAGCCGGACCCACCGCCCCCCGTGCGTGCGGTCCCGGCGGGAGGCGAGCGGTGATCGAGGTCCTGATCGTGGACGACGACGTGCGGGTGGCGGGGATCAACGCGGCGTACGTCGACAAGTCGCCCGGCTTCCGGGTGGCCGCGCGGGCCCACTCGGCGGCCGAGGCGCTGGCGGCGGTGGAGGGCGTCCCCGTCGACCTGGTCCTGCTCGACCACTACCTGCCCGACCGCGACGGCCTCTCCGTCGTACGGGAGCTGCGGCGTCTCGGCCGGCAGGTGGACGTGATCATGGTGACCGCCGCGCGGGACGTCGCCACCGTGCAGGACGCGATGCGGCACGGGGCGCTCCACTACCTGGTGAAGCCGTTCACGTACGCGGGCCTGCGCGCGAAGCTGGAGGCGTACGCGGCCCTGCGGCGCACGCTCGACGGCGGCGGGGAGGCGGAGCAGGCGGAGGTGGACCGGCTCTTCGGCGCGCTGTGGGCGACCGGGGAGCCGGACCTCCCCAAGGGCCACTCCCCCACCACCGCCGAGCTGGTCCGCCAGGCCCTGCGCGGCGCCGGCGGGCCGCTCTCCGCCCAGGAGGTCGCGGACAGCGCGGGGATGAGCCGGCAGACGGCGCAGCGCTACCTGAAGCTGCTGGAGCGCACCGGCAAGGTCCGGCTGACCCTGCGGTACGGGGAGACGGGCCGCCCCGAGCACCGCTACGCCTGGGCCGCGGGCTGAGCGACGCCCCCGCACACGCGGCCCCCGCCCTCCGGCGGGTCCGGGAGCGGGGGCCGAGCGGTACGCGGGGCTCAGGCGTCGATGCGCGAGCGGTCCAGGGTCGCCGCCGAGCTGGTGATGAACTCCTTGCGGGGCGCGACCTCGTTGCCCATCAGCAGGTCGAAGACCTGCTCGGAGGATTCCAGGTCCCCGATGTTGATGCGGCGCAGCGTGCGGTGGCGCGGGTCCATCGTCGTCTCCGCGAGCTGGTCGGCGTCCATCTCGCCCAGGCCCTTGTAGCGCTGGATGGACTCCTTGATCCGCACGTTCTTGCGCTGGAACTCCAGAAGGGTCTGGCGCAGCTCGTTGTCGGAGTAGGTGTAGACGTACTTGTCCTGGCCCCTCTTGGGCTGGACCAGCTCGATCCGGTGCAGCGGCGGCACGGCGGCGAAGACCCGCCCCGCCTCGACCATCGGGCGCATGTAGCGCTGGAAGAGGGTCAGCAGCAGGCAGCGGATGTGCGCGCCGTCGACGTCGGCGTCCACCAGCAGGACGATCTTGCCGTAGCGGGCCGCGTCGATGTCGAACGTGCGGCCCGACCCGGCTCCTATGACCTGGATGATCGCCCCGCACTCGGCGTTCTTCAGCATGTCCGAGACGGACGACTTCTGTACGTTGAGGATCTTGCCGCGGATCGGCAGCAGCGCCTGGAACTCGCTGTTCCGAGCCAGCTTGGCGGTGCCGAGCGCCGAGTCGCCCTCGACGATGAACAGCTCGCTGCGCTCGACGTCGTCGCTGCGGCAGTCGGCGAGCTTGGCGGGCAGCGAGGAGGACTCCAGCGCGGTCTTGCGGCGCTGGGCGTCCTTGTGCTGGCGGGCCGCGATCCGGGTGCGGGCGGCGGCGACGGCCTTCTCCAGGACGGCCCTGGCCTGGGCCTTGGCGTCGCGCTTGGTGGAGGTCAGGAACGCCTTGAGCTCCTTGGCGACGACGTTGGCGACGATCCGGTTGGCCGCCGAGGTGCCGAGCACCTCCTTGGTCTGCCCCTCGAACTGCGGCTCGGCCAGCCGTACGGTGACGACCGCGGTGAGGCCCTCCAGCGCGTCGTCCTTGACGATGTCGTCCTCGGCGACCCGGAGCATCTTGGCGGAGCGCAGGGCCTCGTTCACCGTCCTGGTCAGGGAGCGTTCGAACCCGCTGACGTGGGTGCCTCCCTTGGGGGTGGCGATGATGTTGACGAACGACCTCAGGGTGGTGTCGTAACCGGTGCCCCAGCGCAGCGCGATGTCGACGCCCAGCTCGCGGGTGACCTCGGTGGCGGTCATGTGGCCGCGCTCGTCCAGGACGGGGACGGTCTCCTTGAACGTGCCCGTGCCGCTGAGGCGCTGGACGTCGCAGACCGCCTTGTCCTGGGCCAGGTACTCGCAGAACTCGCTGATGCCGCCGTCGAAGCGGAACGTCTCCTCGGTCTTGCCCTCGCCGTCGATCCCCCGCTCGTCGCGGACGATGATCGTGAGGCCGGGGACGAGGAACGCCGTCTGGCGGGCCCGCTGGTAGAGCGTCTCCAGGTTGAGCTTGGCGTCCTTGAGGAAGATCTGCCGGTCCGCCCAGTAGCGCACGCGCGTGCCCGTGCGGGTCTTGGGGACGCGCTTGCCCTTGCGCAGGCCGTTGGCCGGGGTGAAGGGGCCCTCGGGGCCCTGCTCGGCGAACGCGCCGGGGACGCCGCGCCGGAAGCTGATGGAGTGGGTCGCGCTGTTGCGGTCCACCTCGACGTCCAGGCGGGCGGAGAGGGCGTTGACCACGGAGGCGCCGACGCCGTGGAGACCGCCGGAGGCGGCGTAGGAGCCGCCGCCGAACTTGCCGCCGGCGTGCAGCTTGGTCATGACGACCTCGACGCCCGAGAGCCCCGTCTTGGGCTCGACGTCGACCGGGATGCCCCGGCCGTTGTCGCGCACCTCCACGGAGCCGTCGTCGTGGAGGATGACCTCGATCTGGTCGCAGTGCCCGCCCAGGGCCTCGTCGACGGAGTTGTCGATGATCTCCCAGAGGCAGTGCATCAGGCCGCGGCTGTCGGTGGAGCCGATGTACATACCGGGGCGTTTGCGGACCGCCTCGAGCCCTTCGAGGACGAGGAGGTGCCGCGCGGTGTAGTTGGAGCTGTCCCGGTCGCCGCCTGCTCCGGTCAGCATCGCGGTGGACGGCACGGATGTTTCGGCGGTCACGCGGGTTCGCTCCTCGCTGAATTTCAACTGGGGCACCCGTGGGTACGGGGCTGGGCTTCGGTTGCCGCTGAGAGCCTACAGAGGCCTGGTAGAGCGGTTGTAACGCCACCCTCGGGGAATCCTCATGCTAGTCGAGCCCAATCCGGGCTCGCATACGTGTTCGATCATCCGTGGGGGTGACGTGCACATCACGTTCCCTTCGAGGCATGAACCATTTAGGCTCCGGGCACGTCCTCATGAACAAACCGGCAAGCCGGCCGGCGGGACACACCCCCTGAGACAAGCAATGCGAAACCGTAGCGCTCCACATACGGCACATTCGCCGCCAACCGGCAGCAGACAGCCACACCGAGAAGAAGTTTCGAAGAAAAAGCCACGAGCGGGAACGTTTTCGGCCTGGTTGGATGTTGACCCTGGTACGACAGCTCGTCGAGCTAGAGAAGAGGCGACGTGACTACTGTTCTGACCCCCGCGAGCCCGCTGACCGCAGCAGACCGCTGTGACCGTTGCGGCGCCCAGGCATATCTGCGCGTCGTCCTGATCAGCGGCGGTGAACTGCTCTTCTGCGCCCACCACGGGCGCAAGTTCGAGCCGGAACTCAAGAAGATCGCCGCGGAAATACAGGATGAGACGGATCGGCTGACCGCTGTCCAGGCGGCCGCTGCCGACGAGGACCAACACTGACACCTCGCATCCACGACGAGCCACGGGCCGGTTCAGGACCGGCCGACGGGCGGTCTCCCCACGGGGAGGCCGCCCGTTCTCGTGGTGTCCGCCGCGTGCCGGAGGGCGGTGCCGGCACGCGGCGGACCCGCTCAGATGCGGCCAGCGGCCCACTCAACGGCCGCGGAGATCCGGGTGTACACACCGGGGCTGCCCGCCCGCCCGCAGCCGCTGCCCCAGGAGACCAGGCCGACGAGCCGCCCGCGGGCCACCAGCGGCCCCCCGCTGTCCCCCTGGCACGCGTCCCGGCCCCCGGCCGGGTCGCCCGCGCAGAGCATCGCCGAGGCGTCGTACGTGCCCTCCCGGCCGCCGGGGTAGGCGCGGGCGCAGTCGGCGTCCGGCAGGACCTGGACGCGCGCCGAGCGCAGCACGGAGGCGTAGGTGCCGCTGCCCGTGGTGTCGCCCCAGCCGTAGACGTCGGCCGCCGTCCCCGCACGGTACGCGGCGTCCCCGCGCCGGGCCATCGGGATCACGCTGCCGTCGGGCAGCGCGCGGGACAGGGTCAGCACCGCGAGGTCGCCGGCGTTGGAGGCGCGGTCGTAGGCGGGGTTCACCCACAGGTGCCGGACCGGGATCTCCTGGCCGCCCGGCCCGCTCAGCCGCTCCCGCCCCGCGATGACCAGGAGGTCCCTCACCCGGCTCACCGGGCCGCCGAGGGCCTCGTCACCCAGACAGTGGGCGACCGTGAGGATTTTCGTGGGGGCCACGGCGACCCCGCCGCAGAACTGGCCCGCCCGCGCCGATCCGAACCGGTCGCGGCTCGACAGGGCCACCACCCAGGGGCTCTCCGCGGCCTCGGCGGGCCGCCCGCCGACGATGACGCTGTCCGCGGCCGCCGGAGCGGCCGAGGCGAGCGGCAGCACGGCGGCCGCGGCGGTCCAGGCGAGCAGCCCGGTCAGGGCGCGGACGAGAGGACGGGGCATGGGGGCTCCTGACGCTGAGGTGGGAACGGTCCACCCAGCGTGATCCAGCCGGTCGCCCTCGGCACCCGAGGACACGCCGGAGGGCCCGGAATCCCCTGGGGGTTCCGGGCCCTCGGCCGGTGGTTCTGTGCGATCGGACGCCCGCGACCTAGTCGAGGTAGTCGCGCAGCACCTGGGAACGCGACGGGTGGCGCAGCTTCGACATCGTCTTCGACTCGATCTGGCGGATGCGCTCACGCGTCACGCCGTAGACCTTGCCGATCTCGTCCAGCGTCTTCGGCTGCCCGTCGGTGAGCCCGAAGCGCATCGAGACCACGCCCGCCTCACGCTCCGAGAGCGTGTCGAGCACCGAGTGCAACTGCTCCTGGAGGAGGGTGAAGCTGACCGCGTCCGCCGGGACGACGGCCTCGGAGTCCTCGATCAGATCGCCGAACTCGCTGTCGCCGTCCTCACCGAGCGGGGTGTGGAGGGAGATCGGCTCGCGCCCGTACTTCTGGACCTCGATGACCTTCTCAGGGGTCATGTCGAGCTCCTTGGCCAGCTCCTCCGGGGTGGGCTCGCGGCCCAGGTCCTGGAGCATCTGCCGCTGCACGCGCGCGAGCTTGTTGATGACCTCGACCATGTGCACCGGGATGCGGATGGTGCGGGCCTGGTCGGCCATCGCGCGGGTGATCGCCTGACGGATCCACCAGGTGGCGTACGTCGAGAACTTGTAGCCCTTGGTGTAGTCGAACTTCTCGACCGCGCGGATCAGACCGAGGTTGCCCTCCTGGATCAGGTCCAGGAAGAGCATCCCGCGGCCCGTGTAGCGCTTGGCCAGGGAGACCACCAGGCGGAGGTTGGCCTCCAGGAGGTGGTTCTTGGCACGCCGGCCGTCCTCGGCGATGATCTCCAGCTCGCGCTTCAGCTTCGGAGCGAGCTTGTCCGCGTTGGCCAGCTTGTCCTCGGCGAAGAGGCCCGCCTCGATGCGCTTGGCGAGTTCGACCTCCTGCTCGGCGTTGAGGAGCGGGACCTTGCCGATCTGCTTCAGGTAGTCCTTGACCGGGTCGGCGGTGGCGCCGGCGACGGCGACCTGCTGGGCGGGCGCGTCGTCCTCGTCGTCGTCGGAGAGGACGAAGCCCTTGTTCTCGCCCTCGCCCTCCTCCTCGTCGCCCTTGCCGGCCTTGACCTCCTCGACCGCCTCGTCACCGTCGAGGAGCTCGTCGTCCTGCTTGCCGGACTTCTTCGCGGCGGTCTTCTTGGCGGCCGTCTTCTTCACGGCGGTCTTCTTGGCGGCCGTCTTCCTGGCCGCGGTCTTCTTGGCGGGGGCGGCCGCTGCGGTCTCGTCGGCCCCCGCTTCCGCGCTCTCGGCCGCCGGGGCGGCGGGGGCCGCGACGGTCCTGGTCACAGTGGTCTTCGCCGTGACAGTCTTGGTGGCGGTGCGCTTGGCCGGGCTCTTCGCTGCGACGCTCTTGCGGGCGCGCTTCGGCGACTCCGCGGCACTGACCATCAGCGTCACACCCTCTTCCTCGAGGATCTGGTTGAGGCTGCGCAGAACGTTCTTCCACTGGGTTGGCGGAATCTGGTCAGCCTCGAAGGCCCGACGCACGTCATCGCCGGCGATCTGCCCATCAGCCTTTCCCCGCTCGATGAGCGCCATCACAGACTCGGACTCGGCGATCTCCGGCGGGAGCGTACGGGATGTGCTGGCCGACACGAACAACCTCTCGGAACGATGGAAACGGCTTCCGGCCCCGCCCTGGTGAGGGCTGGAGCCGACGACCGCCGACTGGGGATGTCGCCGACGGCGCGGGTTTCACCTCAGAACTCCACAGCGTGCTCACAGCCTGCTGTATTCCTTCTGCGGCGGTTACCTCTTAGGTCATCGCGCTGCTCCGGGGAGTGTTACGCCCCATCCACGTGGCCCGAGTCACACCCCGTTCGTCACGAACAGGGCCAGAGATGACATCTCCCCGCAATTGTGCCGCCGGACCGTGCGGTCCGGCGGCACAGGGGCCCTGGCGCCCCGGCCGGCCGTGCTTCGGTCAGTGCTCGCGCGGCGCCGGGACGACCCGCTCGACGTCGGGGTGGACGACGAGCAACTGCCGCATGGCCGCCTCGGCGGCCGTGGCGTCGCCCGACGCCAGGGCGTCGGCGATGCGCGCGTGGTGGGCCAGTGAGGCGTCGCCGGGCCGGTCGCACCCGGTGACGGGGCTGCCGGAGACGTGCAGGGCGGCCGAGACGATGCCGGAGAGGTGTTCGAGCATCCGATTGCCGGCGGCCTGGATGAGCAGGGAGTGGAATTCCGCATCGGCGCGGGAGAAGGTGATCGCGTCCCCCTGCCCCATCGCGTGGCCCATGATCTCCACCATGTCGCCGAGGCGCTGCTGGATGTCGTCCCGGCCGTGCCCGGCGGCCAGGCGGGCGGCGAGCGGCTCGATAGTCCAGCGGAGCTCGGCCAGCTCGCGGCGCTGGTCGTCGCGCTGCGGGCCGAAGGCCCGCCATTCGATGATGTCGGGGTCGAGAAGGTTCCAGTCGCTGACGGGCCGCACCCTCGTCCCCACGTTGGGGCGCGCGCTGACCAGTCCTTTGGCTTCGAGCACGCGCAGCGACTCGCGTACGACGGTGCGGGAGACCTCGAAACGCTGGCCGATCTCCTCCGGGACGAGGGGCCGGTCGGCGCCGAGGTCGCCGGAGACGATCATCTGGCCCAGTTGTTGGACGAGTTGGCCGTGGAGCCCGCGCCCCCGGCTGGCGGCCCCCCGCCGGGGCGCCCGTCCCAGCTCGGAATCGGAACCGCCCCAGGCTCGGGCCGCGGCGCGCTCGCCGGCCGGCGCCTCCGTATAGGGATGGCGATCGAGTTCGCCCGGACCGGCCAGGCCGGAATCTACGGAGCGGGCGGCGGTCATCATGGTGTGCGCAAGGGTACTCACGCATCCTTTGTCGGCGCAGCCCGTCCGCCTCTTGAGGTCTTTGGTGAAAAGCACACGAAAGGGTGATCGGCGCTCGCTCCACAATTGACGCCATATACCTACAAATCGACCATTACCCACGGGGATTCGGGGTGTCGCCCTCGCCTCCGGACGAAAGTGTTCACCAACGCACCTTTCCCCGAAGGCTGGTGAACAGATACGCACAGATCAGGGCGGACAACGACAGGGCGAGGGCGGCGCCCACGGGCTGGGCCACGACCCGCGCGGCGGCCAGGACCCAGCCGTCGACCTCCTGCGGCAGGTGCCACCAGGCCCACTCCCGCAGCCGGCCCGGCAGCCCGGCGACCGACCGCGTGGACGGCGCCGCGAAGACCTTCTCGATGAGCGGTACGACCAGCACCGGTACGGCCAGCACGGCGGCGACGCCCGCCCCGGCCACCCGGAAGACACCGGCCGCCAGCAGGCCCGCCCAGGCGCAGCCGACCGCCAGGCCGGCCCAACCGGCCGCCAGAGCGGGATAGTTGTCCGGAACCTCGACCAAGTCCGGCCCGTACACGAGGCGGAGGCTCTGGGCGTCGCACACGACGGTGAGGACGGCGAGGACCAGCGCGAAGCCCGCGGTGACGACGAGCTTGGCCAGCAGCAGCCCGATGCGCCGGGGCACGGTGCCGCGCCCGGCGGCGAGCGCCGGGTAGCGGAACTCGTCCCCGAAGGAGAGCGCTCCGAGCAGGCCCGCCCCCAGGGCGGCGGGAGGCAGCGGCAGCAGCGCGGGCCAGCCGGCGAGCAGGCGCGGCAGTCCGGTGCCGTCCGTACGGGCGAGCAGGACGGAGAGCGCGGCGGACATCAGCAGGACGGCCGCCATGACCACGGCGGTCGTCCGGACGCCGAGGGAGCGGTGCAGTTCGTAGCGGAGGGGGCGCAGCGGGCCGCGGGCGGGGCTCACCCGGATCGGCGGCGGCAGCTCGGAGAACGCGACGGCGGAGGCCTGCCGCGCCGCCTCCCGCGCGGCGCGGGGAGCGGCGGGTCCGGCGTCGCCGATCTCGTCGGCGAGCTGGTGCACCGGGACGCCGTGCCGGTAGGCGGTGTCCCCGATCTCGGCGCAGGTGCTGCCGTACACGGTCAGCCGTCCGCTCCCCTCCTCGACCACCTCGACGGAGCGCCGCGCGGCCCGCGCCTCCCGGCCGACGACGGTGGCCAGTCGGGCGGCGTGCGGGGTGCGGACGGCGACCCTGGGCCGCAGCCGGGTGCGGGCGAACTCGGCGACCTCCTGGTCGGCGACGAGGCGTCCGCCGTCGATGGTGACGACGCGGTCGGCCGTGCGGGCCGCCTCCTTGGGGTCGGCGGTGGCGTACAGGACGGTTCCGCCCTGGGTCGCGTGGGCGCGCAGCAGTCCGTGGAGCCAACTGTTCTCGCGCGGGGAGAGCCCTTCGGCGGGTTCGTCCAGGATGAGGGTGTGGGGGTCGCCGAGCAGGGCGGAGGCGAGGCCGAGCCGGCGGTCCATGCCCACCGACAGGGCCCCGAGGCGTTGGTCGCCGAGCCCGGCGAGGCCGACGACCTCGAGCACCTCGTCGGCCCTGGCCGCCGGCACGCCGGCGGCCGCGCAGAGCATCCGGAGCTGCCCGCGGGCCGTCCGGGAGGGGTGCCCCGGCACGTCGCCGAGCAGCACGCCCACCTCCCGCGCCGGGTGGGCGATGCGGTGCAGCGGCCGCCCCCGGAAGTAGGCGACGCCCCGCCCGGCGTCGAGTTCGAGCATCAGGCGCAGGGCGGCGGTCTTGCCCGAGCCCGTGGCGCCCAGCAGGGCGGTGACGCGGCCGGGCGGCGCTTCGAAGGTCAGGTCGTTCACGGCGGGCGGGGCGTCGCGCCGGGGGGTGCTGGTGAGTCCGATGGCCTGGAGCATCGCTTCTCTCGCGTCTCTCGCGGAAGGTGAGACCGCTCGGCGGCAGATGGGTACTGCAGCAACATAACGCGACATTTCTGACTTTTCGTGCATGGGTGAACCGGTGGGCGTTCCGCGTGACCCCCACGGTGAACACCTTGGGCCTTCTGGGGCCCTCCCGGACGGACGGGAACCGCCCGCCGGGACTCCGCGACCGGAGGGCGCCGACCGGGACGCGCCTCAGACCTCCGGGCGGAGCATCGGCGGGTTGAGCACCGTGGCGGCCCCCGCGCGGAACAGTTGTGCGGGTCGGCCTCCCTGCCGCGTGGTCGTCCCGCCGGACGGCACCAGGAAGCCGGGGGTGCCGGTGACCTTGCGGTGGAAGTTGCGGGGGTCCAGGACCACGCCCCACACCGCCTCGTAGACCCGGCGCAGCTCGCCGACCGTGAACTCCGGCGGGCAGAACGCCGTGGCCAGCGACGAGTATTCGATCTTGGAACGGGCCCGCTCCACCCCGTCGGCCAGGATGCGCGCGTGGTCGAAGGCCAGCGGGGCCGACTGCTCGCCCTGCCGGCCGGAGCCGGGACGCAGCAGGTCCTCCACCGGGGCCCAGCGCGCGCTGTTTGCGTCGCCGCCCGCGCGCGGCGCGGGCAGGTCCGGCGCGAGGGCGAGGTGGGCGACGCTGACCACCCTCATCCGGGGGTCGCGGGCCGGGTCGCCGTAGGTGGCCAACTGCTCCAGGTGCGCGCCGTTGCCGGTGGCCGGCTTCGCCGGATCGTGCGCGGAGAGGCCGGTCTCCTCCACGAGTTCACGCGCTGCCGCGGTTTCCAGGTCCTCGTCGGCCCGTACGAAGCCGCCGGGCAGGGCCCAGCGGCCCTGGAACGGACTCTCCCCGCGCCGGACCACCAGCGCGCAGAGCGCGTGACGGCGCACGGTGAGCACGACCAGGTCGACGGTGACGGCGAAGGGCGGAAAGGTCGACGGGTCGTAGGGCGGCATGTCGCGATCTTAGTCGTCTGCCTGACGATAAACACTCCCTTCTCCGTCCTCGCGATCCCGCCTTTCCGCGGCCCGGCGGCATCCGGCCACTCCCGCCCCTCCCTCTTCGGCCACGCCCCGCCCGTCACCGCTTGCTCGTCACCGGCGCGCCCTGATACCGCGTCGGCCGTACCGCCGGACCTCTCCGGTCCGCCGCCTGGTCGGGGCGGCTCCGGAGCGGGCGGCCCCGGCCGACGGCGCCCCTCCCCCGGCGCCCGGGGGGCGGGGACCGCCGCCGTGCCGCCGCCCCCTGACCGGCAGTGGGCGGGCCTTGACGACGTGCGGGGCGGCGCCGCCTCCGGGCACGGCGCCGGACGTCCCTCCGGCGCTCTCGGCTCGGGCGGCCGCCTCCTCCGCGAGCGCTTCGCGCAGGCAGCGGCGCAGCGCCTCCGGGTCGAGCCCTTCGTTGCAGGCCCGGTGCAGCAGTTGGGCGAACGTGTAGGCGGGGTCGGCTCGCAGAGCGAGCGTCAGGGCGACCCGTGCGCCCGGTTCGTCGCCCGTGGACCAGGCCACCCAGCCCGCCAGGGTGAGCGGGGCGGCGGCGTACTCCCCGTACACCCCGACGCAGCGCCGCGCCAGGGTCCGCCACAGGCGCAGCGCGGACTGCGCCTCCGGTCCTTCCATCCACGCGGCGGCCTTGTCGCGGGTCTCCCTGTCCTGGAGCCCGAGGATGACGGCGGCGGCCTCGTCGGGGCCGACCAGTCGGTCGTCCCCCGCGTCCGAGAGGGCGGGGGGTGCGGGGCGCGCCTCCTCGATGCGGCCCATGAGGGTGCGGGCCAGCTCCAGGGTCTCCGCCCCGACCTCCCGCTTGGCCCTCTCGTCGAGCATCCGGGCCATCAGCGGCGGCCCGGCCTCGTCGAGCGCCCTCTCCTGCACGGACACCTCCGCCGTCGCCCGCCAGGGACTCAGCCGCGCCTCCATGTCGCGCAGGGTTCCCCGGACGTGGATGCCCGCGTAGGCGGCGGCCGCGGCCATGACCGTCGTGCCGGGCATGGCGAGGGGCTTTCCCCGGCCGGGGCAGCACCGGTCGTCGGGGCAGCAGTAGGACCAGTAGCGGCCGTCGGAGATGCAGAGGGCTTCGAGCACGGGGACGTCGAGCGCTCCGCACGCCGTGCGCAGGCACTGCGCGAAGGGCCGCAGGCGCTCCATGGTCGCCTGCCCGCCCGCCCCGTCCGGTGAGTCCTGGCAGAGGAAGACCACGATCGCGTCGGGTCGCCCCTCGCGGCGCTCGCTCCCCGTGATCAGGGATTCCGCGAGTTGGTCGGCGACCGGCCCCCATTCGCCGGGCGCGTGCGGGATGCCGAGCCTGAGCCGGCCGCCGAACCGGCCCCGGCCGCCGTGCAGGGCGACCATCACGACGCTGTCGTTTGGGTAGAAACCCATGAGGTACGGCAGGGCGTCGGCGAGTTCGGCGGGGCCGCGCAGGACGATCTGCTGGCCGTCGGTCGATCCGGTGGGTTCACGGTGCTGGTTCATGGCTCGACGGTCCCGCGCTCCGCCGCATCCCGCGACCCCTGTGGATAACGTTATCCACAGGTCCGACCCGTGGCTCGCGCGGTGTCGCGCCCATCGGGTTGCATGGAGGGATGGCCACCACGGAGCGGACGGCGGACGCGCCGCCGGGGCTCCGCGCCGGTACGTCCGGAGGGGCCGCCGAGATCCCGACCGGCGACCCCTGTCGGGCGCGTCCGGAGTCTTTCGTCGGGATCAGACCGGATCGGGGAGGGGGGTGCGGTGCGTACGGAGGCGAGGCGGAGGAGGCAGTCACCGCGGAGCACCGACGGCCGACGGCACTGCCGCAGACATACGTGCCGGGGTTCCGCGAGCCCGGCATCACCCAGACGAGAGGCCCTGACCCTCGGCGGACGCGACGTCGTCGAAGAGGAGGCGGCCCGGCCGGTGCCAGTTCCGCAGGCCGGGGAGGAGGTCGGCGGCCTCCGGTCCCCAACTCCCCGGCGCGTACGGGAGGGGCGGCTCGGCCGGGTCGAGCACGGGTTCCACGATGCGCCAGCACTCCAGGATGGAGGGGAGGGAGGGGAAGCGCTCGGCGTCCCCCTCGACGGCTCCTTGGAGCACGTTCTCGTACGGAAGGGTCTGCCGCCCCAGCACCTGCTCGAAGTCGACGCCGATGGGGACCGTGGTCGGCCCCGTGCTCTCGTCGGGCCTGCTCAGGATCAGGTCCGCCCTGATCCCGGTGTCGCCGTCGATGCGGAAGCGGATCAGGTTGGAGGGGGTGCGGGTGTCGTAGCCGCCGAAGAGCTCCACGGGCGACTTGCGCAGCTCGACCACGACCTCGGTGGCGGAGACGGCGAGCGCCTTGCCGCTGCGGAGGTAGAACGGCACGCCCGCCCAGCGCCAGTTGTCGATGAACACACGGGTCGCGAAGTACGTCTCGGTGGTGGAGCCGGGGGCGACGCCCTCGACGTCCTGATAGCCGGTGTACTGACCGCGCACGGTGTCGGCCGGGTCCATGGTGCGCATCGCGTGCAGCACCCGCCTCGTCTCCAGTCCCAGGGCCCGCGGGTCGGTGCCGCTGGGCGGGTCCATCGCGAAGGAGGCCAGGACCTGGAGCATGTGGTTCTGGACCACGTCGCGCAGGCAGCCCACCGCGTCGTAGAAGGAGCCCCGGTCGGCGACGTCGAAGTCCTCTGCGAGGGTGATCTGGACGTTGTCCACGGAGGAGCGGTGCCAGATGGGCGCCAGCAGCGTGTTGGCGAAGCGGGCGACCGTCAGGCTCTCGACCACGCTGTTGCCCAGGAAGTGGTCGACGCGCAGGAGGTGGTCGTCGTCGAAGTGGGCGCCCAACTCCCGTTGGAGCTCCCGCGCGGAGGCGAGGTCGTGTCCGAACGGCTTCTCCACCACCAGGCGGGCGTCGCGGTTCAGGCCCGCGGCGGCCAACGACGCGGCGACCGTGGTGAACAGCGCCGGCGGGATCGCCAGGTAGTGCGTCACGAAACCGAGGCCGGCCACCGCTTCGCGCAGCCGGACGTAGGTGGCGTCGTCGGTGAAGTCACCGGTGACGATGGACAGACGCGCCGCGAACCGGGCGAAGACCGCCTCGTCGACGTCCGCGCCGGCGGCGGTGACCGCCTCGCGCGCGTGTTCGCGCAGGGCGTCGTCGTCCCAGTCGGAGGCGGCCACCCCGATGACGGGCACCGTGAGCCTGCCGCACTCGGTGAGCCGGTACAGCGCGGGCAGCAGCATCTTCTTGGCGAGGTCGCCGGTGATGCCGAAGAGCACGAGGGCGCCGGAGTTCTCCGGGGCGCGGGGACCGAGGA
Source organism: Streptomyces sp. NPDC041970 (assembly GCF_055588985.1). NCBI lineage: Bacteria > Bacillati > Actinomycetota > Actinomycetes > Kitasatosporales > Streptomycetaceae > Streptomyces > Streptomyces sp. NPDC041970. Next base: position 7,080 of record NZ_JBVJCD010000048.1, on the reverse strand, counting down.
AGGTGTCGCTCGTCACGGGCGTCGTCCCTTCTGGGGGGTGGTCGGCTGCGATGGGCCGCCCGACGCGGACCGGCCGCGCCGGAAACGGGCCTTGAGGGCCTCTTCGATCTGTTCAGGGTCGCGGCCTCGGGTCTCGGGCAGGTATCGGCCGACGAAGAAGAACGCGAACACGCAGATCCCGGCGAAGATCCAGAAGGCCTCGCCCTGGCCGATGGCGGCCGCGATGGGCAGGAAGGCCAGGCTGACGACGAAGTTGGAGACCCAGTTGACCGCGGTGGCCACGCTCGATCCCTCGGCCCGGACGGTCGGCGGGAAGATCTCCCCGAGCAGCGTCCAGAACACCGGTCCGAGGCCGCCCGCGTACGCGGCGATGTAGATGACCATGAACAGCAGCGTGAGCAGCGAGTTCATGCCGACCACGAACGCGACCCCGAGCATGAAGATCGACACCGCCATGAGGGCCAGCGAGACGAGGACCATCACGCGGCGGCCGGCCCGGTCGACGAGTCGGATCGCCGCCAGGGTCATGACCAGGTTGATCACGCCGATGAACACCGAGTAGAAGATGGAGTTCGACGCGTTCAATCCGGTCTGCTGGATGATGGTCGGCGCGTAGTAGATGATCGTGTTGATGCCGCCGAACTGCTGCACGGCGGCGAGGGTGAGTCCGACGACGAGGGCCGGGCGCACGTCGGGCGTGAGCAGCTCCCTGGCGCCCGGATGGTCCGCCCCGGAAGTGCGGGCCATCTCCTCGCGCTCCGCGGCGATCCGGTGCTGGACCCGTTCGACCAGTTCGTCCGCCGTGGCCTCGTCGGTGAGCGCGGCGACCCCCTTCCGCGCCCGCTCCTCCTGGCCGTGGGAGATGAGCCACTGCGGGGACTCGGGGAGGAACCACACGCTGGCCGCCACCATGAGGGCGGCCGGCACCGCGCCGACGGCGAACATGGCCCGCCACATCCCGCTGCCCGAGAAGGCGAGGTTGACCAGGTAGGCGATGAGGATGCCGAGCGTGATCATGAGTTGGTTCATCGTCAGCAGTCGTCCGCGGATCTTCGTCGGCGAGATCTCGGAGAGGTAGACCGGGACCGTCGCGGACGCCGCTCCGACCGCGAGGCCGAGGACGACACGGCCCGCCATGAGCATCAGATAGCCGCTCGCCGCGCTCGCGATCGCCGTCCCGACGATGAACACCGTGCCGATCACACCCAGGGCCTTGCGCCGGCCGATGCTCTCGGACAGCCGGCCGGCCGAGGTGGCGCCGAACACCGCGCCGATGAGCAGCACGCTGACGACGCTGCCCTGCTCGAAGGAGTTGAGGTCGAAGTCCTCCTTGACGTAGAGCAGAGCGCCCGACACGACTCCCGTGTCGAAGCCGAAGAGGAAGCCGCCCAGGGCGATCATGGTCGCCCAGCGGGTGATCTTCCGCTGCCCCTCCGGGGGAACCTCGAAGAGCGGCCCATGGGTGCCCGGCTCTTTGGAGAAGCCCTGAACCATGTCACTTCCTCATGTCTGGGTGGCCCGTCCGGACAACGTCACCACTTTTCCGGACGTACAGAGAGGAATTCGGAGCAATCGAGTGGTGCGCGCGGGCGTCATTCGGGCTTCGGGACCATGCGGTGCAGGCCCTTGCGGTCGTAGTAGCGGGTCATCGCGTAGCCGAAGACGAGCGCGACGGCGAAACCGACCGCGATCATGGTCCATCCGCGCACCAGTCCGGCCTCGGCGCGGGCGTCGAAGTAGAGGATCGCCCGCACCCCGTCGGCGACCTGGCGGATGGGCTCGAAGGTTCCGAGGAACCGGTAGAAGCCCGGCACCGCCTCCAGGGGCACGGCGGCCCCGGACGAGGGCAGCGCCAGCGCGATGAAGACGAACATGGCCACCAGTTGGCCGATGCCGCCGAAGGCGGCGTTGATGGCCTGGACGCCGATCCCGACCGTCAGGCACGCGCAGTAGGAGAACACCCACAGCAGCACGCGATGGGGTGCGTCCATGCCGAGGATGCCGATGGTGGCGAGCATGATCAGGGTGGTGGTCAGCACGGAGAGGCCCGCGGTCATGGCCATCTTCACCAGCAGGGTCCGGGTGCGGTCGATGGGCACGGTGCGGTGGCGGGTGTGCCAGGGGCCGATCTCGCTGTCCGCGTAGCCGAGGGAGGTGTCCACGGCGTTGTGGATGATGTTGGCGCTGATGAACCCGGCGAGCACCAGCAGCAGCGTGTAGTAGAAGGCGCTCAGGCCCAACCCGCTGTGGCTGCCGATCGGGTGGCCCACCTGGACCCGGACGGCGACCGGGTCCGCGAGCAGGAGCCGGAAGCCGGGGGCCAGGTCCGCCGCGGCCGGCGAACGGGTCAGCTCCCGCCCGACCGACGCGGATGCCTGGCCGGCCGCCCGCTGGGAGATCTGCTGGGCGAGGGAGGAGCCGAGGCTGCCCGTGCCGGGGTTGGTCAGGACGGTCAGCGACGGGCGCTTCGCGGCCTCGCCGGTGGCCAGTCGGCCGACGTCCGCGGTGAAGTCGGACGGGATCACCAGCGCGCCGAAGACCTTGCCGGAGGCCAGTTCGTCCTGCGCCCGTTCCTGGCTCATCCGCCGCCACCGCACCTGGTCGGCCGGGGTGGAGGAGACGACGGCGGCACTGATCCGGGCGCCGAGGTTCTGGTTCTGGCCGGACGGCGGCGGGCCGGTGTCCGCGTTCACCAGCGCGATGGGCAGCCGGTGCAGGCTCTCGGTCGGGGTGAGGATGCCGCCCATGTACAGCAGCGAGAGCACCAGGGCGACCAGAGCGCTGAGCACGGTCGGCGCGATCCACAGCTTCCACCGCCGCAGGATGTACCCGGCCGAGGCTCCCCCGACCGGGCGGCCCGCCCCCGCGCCGTCTGCGGTACTGCCGGTTGTCATAGCACTCCACCGAGGTCGCCGACGGCGGTCCCGTCGCTGAACGGATCACGGCTCGGGCGGGTCCAGCGCCCCCACCCGTACACGCGGCGCACACCTGGCGAGCGCACGTCGACCCTAAGTCGCGAGCGGACAAAGAGGACGAAGCGACACCAGGCGTACGCCGGTGGGCCCTGCGGGCTCTTGATGGCGGGTGCGCGGGCGCCCCCGACGGGGCTGGACGGACCGGATCGGCGCCGGCCGCCCGACCGGAGTAGCACGGGTGGCTGGTACGGGGCGGGCGGTGGAAGCTGCTGAGCAGGCACGACGAGTCCGCGTCGAAGCCCTCCGTCGTCTGGGAAGCAGGAAACGACCATGTCCTTCACCCTCCCCACCGGCATCGCGGAACGGCCGGTCGCCGTCGTCGGCGCGGGCACGCTCGGCCGGAGAATCGCCCTGATGTTCGCCACGCGCGGGGGCCAGGTGCGGATCTACGACCCCTCGACGCAGGCGGGCGAGGCGGCACGGGCGTACGTCGAGGAGAACGTGGCGGAGGTCGCCGCCGGCATCGAGGGCGGCTCGCCGGGCCGGGTCTCGATCACCGACGACCTGGAGGAAGCGCTCACGGACGCGTGGCTGGTCGTCGAGGCGGTGCCCGAGCGGCTGGACCTCAAGAAGGAGATCTTCGGCCGGCTGGACCGGGCCGCCGCGCCCGACGCGATCCTGGCCAGCAACTCGTCCTCGTACCCGACCAGTCAGTTCATCGACCGGGTCGAGCGCCCCGAGCGGGTGCTCAACATGCACTTCTACATGCCGCCGCACCAGAACGCGGTCGACATCATGTCGGACGGCCACACGGACCGGGACATCATGGCGTTCCTGGAGCGGGAGCTGCCCCGTTACGGCGTCCACCCGTTCGAGGCGCGCAAGGAGTCGACGGGATTCATCTTCAACCGCATCTGGGCCGCCATCAAACGGGAGTCGCTGGCGGTGGTGGCGGACGGGGTCTCCACCCCGCAGGACGTCGACCGGATGTGGCAGATCAACATGGGCACCCCGGCCGGCCCGTTCCGGATGATGGACATGGTGGGCCTGGACGTCGTCCTCGACATCGAGGACCACTACGCGGCCGAGCGCCCCGAACTGCCCGAGGGGCCCCGTGAGCTGCTGCGCACCTACGTCGACGCCGGGCACCTGGGCGTCAAGACGGGCCAGGGCTTCTACGACGACTACACCGAGCGGTAGGCACGGGTACGTGCGCGCGGTGGACATGGTGGCGGAGTGGTCCGTTCCGCTGGGAGCGCCCTCGTTCCCGTCGGCCGGTACCGGTTCACCGACCGCGAGTACCTCGACGCCATCCACCGCACCGTCCCCAGGGCCCTGCGCCGCCTGGTCCCCGCGCCGCCGACGGTGACCGAGCCGCTGGTCCGGTCCGAGACCACGCGGATGCCCGGCGTGACGGGGCCCGACGACCGCACCGAGTCCGGCCAGTCGGCGATGGTCGGGCTCGACCGGCGTGCGCGGGGAGTACGCCGTCGCGATGTACGACCACCCGGCCATCGACGGCGGCCGTGAGACCGGCGCCTGTCCGAAGAAGCGCGGAGCGCCCCGGCCGTCCGTCGACAGCGACACGCTCGTCGGCACCCTGGACTACGGCTCCGTTCGGGTCGCGACCGCCACCGTGGGCCACAGCACGGCGTCCTGGACGAGCGGCGGGCGCGCGAGGAAGTGGGCGTTCCCCGTCCATGCCGAAGAGGCCGCCCCGCTACGGCGCGAGGCCGCGCATCCGCGCACTGGCCAGGGGGCGGATCACCGACCTCACGATGAAGGGCGCGCGCACGGGTCCGGCCCGGCTCCACCTGTTCGAGCACGCGCTGGCGCCGCCGGCGGATCCGCCGGTACGGGAGGTCGTCGCGGCGAGCCGCATCCTCACCGATCCGGCCCTGGGCCCGGCCGACCGTCGCCCACGACCAGCTGTAGCGGGTGTGCCGTTCAGGACCCCGTGCTCGAATGTACGCGCTCCGTCGGGGCGGTGGGCCCGCCGGAGATCATTCACCGGACGGTCCGGGCAGACGTCACCCGTTCTTGATGAGTCACCCGAATGCCGCATACCCCCCGGAGAGGGAGATCGTTGTGTGGGGTGCGGCGACGGGAGCACATGTCGTCGCGCATCAGACGACTTTCGCGGGCGGGCCGCCACGGCGGCCGCGCCTTTGCCGATCCCGTGCGTCCGGTCGTCGCCGCGCTCCGACCCCGGTGTGCGGCGGAGGGAACCATGCAGGAAACGAGGAGCAGATGTACGAAGGAAGCATTCCACTCGAGGACTTCCTCGACACCATGAACCGGCTGCAGGCCGACTTCGAGCGCCGCCTCGGGGGCATCGCGCGCGAGACGCCGCAGCCCCCGGCGACACGACCGAGGCAGGAACGTTCCAGCTCTGCGGCCTGGACGCAGGAGGACGGCTACCGCCCGCTCGGGCTCGTGGCGATCTGGGCCGACGCACGCGAAGCGCCGGACGGACGGGCCGGCGGTCGGCGCGGTGCGCTCCGCTCGCAGCACTTCGGCACCCTGGTCGACTAGGGGGTGCCCGGCGGATCAGGGCGGGACGGTCCGGGGTGTCTGGTGCGGTGCAGCGCGAGTCGCTGAAATGCCCTCGTAGGGGGGCGATTCGAACCTTTCTGCATCGCGGCGAGGTGCCGTGCCAGGCGCCGTCGTCCCGGTCGAGATCCGCCGGACGCCCCCTGCCCCGCCCGGCGGACCGCCGTCGAAGCCCATCACCGCCCTGTGGCGGCGCGCCGCGGAAGACGTGGCCCCGATGTCGTGGCGGGTGGCCCCGGTTCGGGGGTTCCCGAGCCGGTCGACCGCCCGCTCGATCGCGTACGGCATGGCCGGATCTCGCCGTCGAAGCCGTCCATGCTCGTCGCGCCGGCGGTCCGGTGGAGCGCGCCGCCACAGGGCCGTGAGGACCGGGACGGCAGGCGCGTGATCCGCCCGTCCCTCCGGGAACCGCCCGCGGGTCATGCGTTCGCACCCCGCCTCGATCGGGTGATTCTGCCGATCTGGGCCTCGTCCGGATCCTGCCGGGCTCGGGAAGCCCCGGCAGGATCCGGACGAGAACCCTAGCGCCAGTCTCCGGTCACCCAGGCCACCAGGCGGGGGCGGGCCGTGTACGGGTCGCACGCGACGATGGCCTCGGTGTCGACGAGGTCGCTGGTGACGATCTGGGTGGCGTCGCGGGCGACGCGGGAGAAGCCGTCGGAGAAGTCGCCGGGTTCACCGACCGTCACCGCTTCCAGGGGAGGGGCCGTCGACTCCTCGGAGAGGCAGCCGACGAGGGGGAGGGGCTGGCCGAGATACCAACCCCCGAGGAAGACGGCGTACAGGACGGCGGTGGCGCGCAGGCGGCGCGGCGTTATCCAGGTGGGCACCCGCGGAGTCTTCCACGAAGGGGGCGCGGGGAGCGGGCGCGTCAAGTCCCGGCCCGGCCCAGTGGCCCGCCGACCGCCCGGAGCCGGGCCGGCCCCGGCCGCCCGTCGGGCCCGCGCCGCCCTGTCCGCGCCGGACCCGACGAGGCGCTCGCCGCCCCGTCAGGAGTCGAAGCTCCGGCGGGAGGTCTCGATGTGGCCGAGGTACCGGTGGGTCCACGTGCACATGCTGTCGACGGTCGCCCGCAGGCCGCGGCCCGGTTCGGTCAGGGTGTACTCGACCCGTGGCGGCACCGTGGGGTGCACGGTCCGCTCGACCAGGCCGTTGCGCTCCAACATGCGCAGGTTCTGGGCGAGCATCTTGTGGCTGATCCCCTCGACGCCGTTGCGCAGCTCGGTGAAGCGCAGCGTGTCGTCGGCCAGGGTCTCGATGATCAGCAGTGCCCACTTGTTGGCCACGTCCGAGAAGATCTCCCGCGCGAGGGAGTCCGCGCGCCTCAGGTCCGCCCCCTCGGGCGTGTCCGCGAACTGCTTGGTCACCATCAGGTTCCCCACTCTCTCAAAAGTGCGTTCTTCCCTGTCAACGACCACTCTCCTATGGTTCCTGAGTAACCACAAGAGATCGGGAACAGCCCGGTCCGGTACACGTGAGCCCTCGATCCCCCGGGCTCCCGGAACAAGGAGAAGTAGAGCATGGCCATCACCCTGGTGAACCCCGCGGACCTGCCCGAGATCGACGTCTACCACCAGGTGTCGATCGCCTCCGGGACGAAGCTGATCTCCGT